>NZ_JAALCR010000018.1 GCF_011065895.1 Paludisphaera rhizosphaerae
GGGGAGAATCATGAACCAACAAGCCCGAAGGCTTCTCGTCGGCATGGGTGGATTTGCGGCGGGCATGCTGGTTGGTCGATCAACGAGTATCTCCCTGGTCCCCAAGGCATTCCTGGTCGGCATGACGACCTTGATCGTGGCAACACTCCTGGACTGGATCACTCGAACGAATCAGAACGCAGGCTGATGGCTACGGCCCGAACGTCACGCCACAGCCCGGTCGAAACGTCGGCCGGTCCGACAGCGGCGACAAGAGCCAGCGCCTCCTCCGGCGCAATCCCTCGGGCGATCGCCAGGGCCGCCGCGGCGACGGCCGGCGACCGGCTCATGCCGTTGCCGCAGCAAACCAGCGTCGGAACCTTCTCTCGGATCAGGTCCGCGACGACCCTTACCGCCATACGCAACAGCCAGTCCGGGTTTCCCTCGCCGTCGATCAGGGGGAACCGGCAGGCGACCAACTCCCGCCCCACCAAGGTCGGGCGCTCGTTGAGCGCCAGATCGACGACCGCCTCGACGCCCGCTTCGGCCAGAGCCGACGTCTCGCGAAGCATCGCCGCCGGGGCCAGCGCCAGCGGCGAATCGGGGATGCGTCTCAACATCGAAAGCGACTCTCGACGAGGATGGATTTCGCCCTCGTCAGTATACAATCCCAACCCGAAAGGCCGACCGCGAATGCCCGACGAAGCCCCCTGGATGAACATTGCGAAGGTGGAGATCGGCCAGCAGGAGAAGCCGGGGGACGAGCACAACCCTCGCGTCCTCGAATACCTGGCCACCTGCGGAACCCAGTACAAGACGGACGAGACCCCCTGGTGCCCGGCCTTCGCCAACTGGGTGATGATCCACGCCGGCAAGAAGGGGACGAACTCCGCCCTGGCGCGCTCGTGGCTGAAGTGGGGCGAGCCCATCGAGGAACCCCGCTACGGCTGCGTCGTCGTCTTCAAGCGCGGGACCAGCAACTGGCAGGGCCACGTCGGCTTCTTCGTCCGCACCGAGGGGGACAAGATCGTCGTCCTGGGGGGCAACCAGTCCAACACCGTCTCGATCGCCCCCCGCTCCAAGTCCGACCTCCTCGGCTACCGCTGGCCGGGGCCGAAGGACTGACTGACGGGCCCGACTATTCCGTCCCACCGACGATCTGTAAACACCGATAGCCGCCCCAGAACGCAGCAGGCATCGTAACGACCGCCAGCGAAAACGCCAGACCCAGGGCCATGAGAAGCGGCCCGAGCCAGCGGGGCAGGTCGGGATGGCTTCGCCGCGCCAACGCCTCAACCACCCAGCCCAACGTATAGCAGACGTCAAACATGATCGGAGCGGCGAGCAGGGCCAGCGGCTCAACCGCGTCCTCGCCGGGCTTCAACTCGCCGCTGCCCGAGAGCCCCCAGAAGAAGATCGCCAGACAGACGACCCCGTACGCGCCGACCACCAGGTTGACCGGTAGTCGACGGACCTCCCACCAAAGGATGGTGCGCCGGGGCGTCGGGTCGGCCTGCGGGGCGAACAGCCAGCGGACGGGGCTCACCCCACACTCCTGGGCTTGCGAGCCGTCCGATACCGTTGCCTGATCTCATCCCAGGTGACGCCCCCGTCGGGCTCGGCTTCGAGGGCCGCCAGGCGGCGATCGAGGAGATCCCTGAGTTCCGGCGTAAGTTCAGGCCCGGATTCGTCGTCGGCCAGGCTGTCCCAGACTTCCTCGATCAGCCGAAGGCGGTCCTCTGGGGGCCAGGCTTGCACTTCGGACAGAACGGACTTGAGGTCCATGCGTACCCCTCTGTCAGGGATTCGTAAACGCTGACTGGGAACGACCCCTCCTTACGATCCATCATACCTCGCTTCGCCTACCCATCCCAGGCCGCCAACCGGCCCTGACTCGTGCAAGCCGGACGATCTGGTAGAATGGAGGGGTGCGGCCGCGTGGCTGCCGGGGTCGGTGCGAGGTCGGCCCGGCGGGCGGGGTCTCCGGGGTGGGAAACGACGGCCATGAGTGCAACGTACAAGGACGAGCCCGCGTCGGCCATCGACGCCGGGGATGGATCGTGGATCGCACTGCTGGACCCCCGACGGACCGGGCCGATCCGCGGCGAACTGCTGGGCGTTGAGCGGCTGGAGCGTCGCGCGCGCGAGCTGGCCGACGTCGCGACGACCTTCCCGCCAAGGTCCTCCGTCAGCCCGCTCCTGCGCCGGTTCGCCGACAACGCCAAGGTTCTGGAGCGCGTCCACGAGCGGATCGAAAGCGGCGACGTCCATGCGCACGGCATCGACGTCGAGTGGCTTCTGGACAACTTCCACATCGTCGACGACGTCATCAAGGAGGTCCGCCGCGACATGCCCTCGGGCTATGACGCGGTCCTGCCCAAGCTCTCGGCCACGCCCCTGAAGACGTATCCCCGCGTCTACGCCATTGCCGTCTCGCTGACCGCCCATACCGACGGCGAGTTTGACGAGGCGCGGATCCACCGCTTCGTCGCCGCCTTCCAGGAGAAGGCCGGGCTGACCATCGGCGAGCTTTGGGCGCTGCCGACGATGCTCCGCCTCGTCCTGCTGGAGAATCTCCGTCGATTGGCCGAGGAGATGGCCTGGTCGTGGCGGGAGCGCCGCCGCGCCGACGAATGGCTCGAGGCCGACGAAAACGAGCGTCCCCCCCTCGCCGAGACCTCCGGCCCGTTCGTCGCCCGGCTGATGCAGGCCCCCCGCACGAGCGAATCGAAGGCGCCCTCGGCCAAAGTCGTCGGCGACCTCCTCCAAAATCAGGGGGTGGACGTCGACGCCGTCGTCGAGCGCGAGAACCACCGCCAGGCGGCCAACCAGGTGACCGTCGGCAACAGCGTGGTGACGCTCCGGCTGCTCTCGGCCATTGACTGGAACGCCTTCTTCGAGCAGCAAAGCCCCGTCCAGAAGATCCTGCTCAAGGACCCTTCCGGCTACTACCCGCAGCAAGACTTCCCCACCTGCGACCGCTACCGGAAGTCGGTCGAGAAGGTCGCCCGAGGCGCGAAGGCCGACGAGCTGGCCGTCGCGCAGAAGGCCGTCGAGCTGGCCGCGGCCGCCGACCCGGCCGACCACCGCCGCGGCCACGTCGGCTTCTGGCTGATCGACGACGGCCTCAAGACGCTGCGGTCCCACTTCCCCTACCGGCCCCCATGGCGGGTCTGGCTGCTAGAGACGGTCCGCGCCCATCCCAACGTCGTCTACTTCGGCTCGATCGTGCTGGTCTGGCTGCTGATCGCCGCCGTCTGTACGTGGTTCGCCGGGGGACTGTCGCTGGGTGTCGGAGCCTTGCTGGGGGTCCTCGCGCTGCTGGCGCTGCCGGTGGGCGAGGTCGCCGTCGGCTTCATCAACCACGTCCTGACGCTGTTCGTGCCGCCTCGGGTCCTCCCCAAGCTGGAATTCAAGAAGGGGATCCCCGACGAATACCGGACGTTCGTCGTCATCCCGACGATGCTGGTGAAGGCCCACCACGCCGAGGGGTTGCTGGAGCGCCTGGAGATCCACTACCTCACCAACCCCGACCCCAACCTGCGGTTCGCCCTGCTCACCGACTTCGCCGACGCCCCCGCCGAGCACATGCCCGAGGATCAGTCCCTGATCGACGACGCCCTGGCGCGCGTTCGGGCCCTCAACGAGCGTTACGGCCGCGCGAAGGGGGACGACCTGTTCTTCCTCTTCCATCGCAGACGGCTGTGGAATGAGTCGCAGGGCTCGTGGATGGGCTGGGAGCGAAAGCGCGGCAAGCTGTCGGAGTTCAACAACATCCTCCGCGGCGGGCCGGTCGGCAGCTACAACGTCTTCAGCGCCGATCCCTCGACCCTGCCGAAGTTCCGGTTCGTCATCACGCTCGACTCCGACACCCAGATGCCCCGCGACACCGCCGGCCGGATGGTGGGGACGATCGCCCACCCGCTGAACCGCCCGCTGTATGACCCGGTGAGCGGCCGGGTCCTCGAAGGTTACGGCGTGCTCCAGCCTCGGGTGAGCTTCCACCTGACGGCCGCGACGCACTCGTACTTCGCCCGGCTGCTGGCCTCGGGCGGCGGCATCGATCCCTACTCCACGGCCGCGTCCGACTCGTACATGGACCTGTACGGCGTCGGCAGCTTCACCGGCAAGGGCGTGTACGACATCGACGCCTTCGAACGGGCGGTCGGCCACATCTTCCCCGAGAACCGGATCCTCAGCCACGACCTGATCGAGGGCAACTACGTCCGCTGCGGGCTGCTCAGCGACACCGAGGTCTTCGACGACTTCCCCGCGCGCTACCACGCCTACGCCCGCCGCGAGCACCGCTGGATCCGAGGCGACTGGCAGCTCCTGCCCTGGATCACGCCGTCCGTCCCGATGCCCGAAGGGAAGTCGCGGCCCAACCCCCTGCCCGCCCTCGAGCGCTGGAAGCTGCTGGACAATCTTCGGCGCAGCCTCACGCCGCCGGCCGTCGTCTTGATGCTGGCCCTGGGGTGGACGGTCATGCCGGGCTCGCCCTGGCTCTGGACGGCCGTCGCCCTGCTGGTTCAGGCGCAGCCGCTCCTCAAGTGGTTCACGGCGGCTGTGGTCGGCTCGATCCGCAGCGGCTCGATCAGCCCGTTCAAGGGGGGCCTGGACGCAATCCCGGCGATGGGAGGTCAGGCTCTCCTCTCGTTGGCGTTCCTCCCCGACCAGGCGCGGTCAGCCGTCGACGCCGTCTGCCGCACGCTCTACCGCCAGTACGTCAGCGGCAAGCGGATGCTCGAATGGGAGACCGCCGCGGCCGCCGAACAACGACTGGGGGGCGATCTCGGCTCGTTCGTCAGGTCGATGTGGCAGGCGTCGGCGACGGCCCTCGTGATCGGGGCGGCCGTCGCCTGGCTCCGGCCCGGCGCTCTCTGGGTCGCCGCGCCCATCTTGCTGGCCTGGATCCTCTCGCCGCTCGTGGCGTTCCTCATCAGCCGGCCCCTGCCGACGACCGAGCACCCCCTGACGACCGAAGAGATCCGCGCCCTGCGACGGCTGGCTCGAAAGACCTGGCGGTACTTCGAGACCTTCGTCGGCGAGGAGGACCACTGGCTCCCGCCCGACAACTTCCAGGAAGTCCCCGACGCCCGCGTGGCGCACCGGACGTCCCCCACGAACAAGGGGCTGCTGCTCCTCTCGACGACCGCCGCCCACGACCTGGGCTTCCTCTCGCTCGGGACGTTGGTCGACCGTCTGGAGCGGACGTTCGACACGCTCGACCGACTGGAGCGGCACTGGGGACACTTCTACAACTGGTACAACACGCGGACCCTCGCCCCGCTGCCGCCGCTGTACGTCTCAACGGTCGACAGCGGCAACATGCTGGGCTGCCTGGTGGCCCTGCGGCAGGCCCTGATCGAGAAAACCCGAACGCCGGTCATCGGCCCCGAGGTGGCCCACGGCCTGTCCGACGTGCTCGGGCTGGCGACCGAGTCAGGCGTCGTGGACGGCTCCCGGTTGAAGGCCCTGCTCGACGCCCCGACGCCGACCGACCTCCCCGGCTGGCGGGCCTGGCTCGACCGCGTCGAGGATGAGGCGGGCCGGCTGGAAGAGGAGATCGCCGCGAGCGACCGCTCCGGCGACCTGGCGACGGCCCAGACCTGGCTCCGCAAGCTGCTGGAGCAGGCGGTCGACCACCGCCGCAACCTGGAATCGCTGGCCGGCCAGGAGTCCGGCCCCGTCCCCACGCTCATGACGCTGGCGGGCTCGCGGGCGGCGGCCTCGACGCTGGCCTCGCGGATGGTTTCGCTGGCCGATCGCGCCGAGGCGATGGGCCGGGCGATGGACTTCCGTCCGCTCTACAAGAAGGAGCGGAATCTCTACACGATCGGCTGCAACCTGTCTCAGGGGAGGCTCGACGGCGCCTGCTACGACCTGCTGGCGTCGGAGTCGTGCCTGACCAGCTACCTGACGATCTGCCGTGGCGAGGCCCCTCGCAAGCACTGGTTCCAGCTCGGCCGACCGTTCGTCCGCTCCGCAGGCAGCATCGGCCTGATCTCCTGGGGCGGGACGATGTTCGAGTACCTGATGCCCCGGCTGCTCCTGAAGAGCCTCCCCAACACGGTCCTCTCCGAGGCCATCCGCACCGCCGTCGCCCGTCAGCGGGAGTACGGTCGACAGTTGGGCCTGCCATGGGGGATCTCGGAATCCGCCTTCTCGGCCCAGTACCCGGAGGGAGATTACCGCTACCAGGCGTTCGGCACCCCCGGCCTGGGACTCAAGCAGGGGCTCGACGAGGATCGCGTCATCGCCCCCTACGCCACGGCGATGGCGACGATGATCGAGCCCGGCGCGGCCGTCGAGAACCTCAAGCGGCTCACGGCCGAAGGGGGCGAAGGCGCCTACGGCTGGTATGAGGCCATCGACTACACCCCGGACCGGCTTCCGCCTGGACAGAAGTCGGTCGTCTGCCGGTCGTACATGAGCCACCACCAGGGGATGAGCCTGGTGGCCGCGACCAACAAGCTGCTGGGCGATATCATGCCCCGGCGGTTCCACGCCGAACCGATGGTCCGCGCCAACGAACTGCTCCTGCAGGAACGGATCCCCCGCGACACCCCGCTGGTCGACATGGAGGCCGAGACCGAAGAAGCCGCCGCCGCCGCGGCCGCCTCCGAGGAGGACCTCGCGTCCGCCCCCGAGCGTCCCGCCGCGCCGAGCTTCCTCAGTCGAAGGCTGAGCACGCCGATGACCGTCGCGCCCCGGACGCACCTGCTGTCGAACGCCCAGTATCATGTGATGCTCACCAACGCCGGCTCAGGGGCGAGCACCTGCCGGGGGATGGACGTGACCCGCTGGCGGGAGGACTCCTCGCGGGAAGCCTACGGCCAGTTCCTCTACATTCGCGACACGGCCTCCGGTGCCTTCTGGTCGGCCGGGTTCCAGCCGACCTGCCGTCCGGCCGATGAGGACGAGATCGTCTTCGCCGCCGACAAGGCCACGATTCGCCGCCGGGTCGGCGGAATCGAGAGCCTGCTGGAAGTCGCCGTTTCGCCGGAACAGCTCGCCGAGGTCCGCCGGCTCACGCTGGTCAACCACGGGCCGACCTCGCGGGAACTGGAGGTCGTCAGTTACGCGGAGGTCGTCCTGGCGCCGCACGACGCCGACCTGGCCCATCCGGCCTTCCTGAAGCTGTTCCTGGAAACCGAATGGCTCCCCGGCTCGACGGCCCTGCTCGCCCGCCGCCGGCCGCGATCACCCCACGAGAAAACGCTGTGGGCCACGCACGTCCTGGCCGTCGACGCCACGGCGGCCGGCTGCAAGCTCGTCGGCGAGGTCGGTTATGAGACCGATCGCGCCCGGTTCCTGGGTCGCGGCCGCTCCGTCGCCGACCCCGCAGCGCTCGATCCGGGCGAAATCCCGACGGGGACGGTCGGCCCGGTGCTCGATCCGATCTTCAGCCTCCGCCGCCGGATGGTTCTGGCGCCGGGCGGCATGGTCGTCCTGGCCTACACCACGGCCGTCTCCGAGAGCCGTGCGGGGGTCGTCGCCCTGGCCGACCAGTACCACGGGCCGAGCGCCTCGGCGCGAGCCTTCGAGCTGGCCTGGGCCCAGCGTCAGGCCGAGCACGGTCAGCGCGCCTGGTCCGTCGAGGAGGCCCACCTGTTCCAGCGACTGGCCTCGTATCTGATCTTCGCCGGTCCAGCCCTCCGCGCCCGGACCACCACTGGGGATGCCGACGGTCCGTCGCCGGGCCCCGTCGGCCGGCTGGGGATCGACCTGCGCTTCCCCATGGTCGTGCTGCGGCTCACCGAGGCCAGCGGGCTGTCGATGGCCCGCCAGCTCGTTTCGGCCCAGGCCTATCTGAGACAGAAGGGCCTCGACGTCTCGCTCGTCTTCCTGGACGACTCGCCGGGCTCCGGTCTGGGCGAGGCGATCGCCGGGCTGGCTCGCGAGGCCGGCGTCGCCGACCGCCTGAACCAGCCGGCCGGACTCCACGTCGTCCCCGGGGCGACCCTCGATCCCCCGTCGCGCGGGGCGCTTCTGGCCTCGGCCCGCGTCGCCTTCGACGCCGCCGCGGGAACGCTCGCCGAACAACTTGAAGGGGTCGACTGGACCCCTGAGCTTCCCGAGCCGTTGACCGCCGCGCCCCACGCCGCGGCCTGGCGCGACGAGCCTGTCGCCGCTCCCGAGGGGCTACTCTTCGACAACGGTCTGGGCGGCTTCACGGCCGACGGCCGCGAGTACGTCGTCCTGATCGACGCCCCCCCGCGCGGCCAGGCGATCCCTCGCCCGGCGCTGCCCCCCCTACCCTGGAGCAACGTCGTCGCCAATCCCTCGGCCGGTTTCCTGGTCACCGAGGCCGGCTCCCAGTGCACCTGGGCGGGGAACAGCCAGATGAACCGGCTGACCTCCTGGAGCAACGACCCGATCGGCGATCCTTCCGCGGAGGTGATCTACCTCCGCGACGAGGAAGCCGGCCAGGTCTGGTGCCCTACTCCCCTCCCCATCCCGGGCGCATCCCCGGTCCTCGTCCGGCACGGTCAGGGCTATACGACGTTCGAGCGCAACTGCCACGGCCTGCGCCAGCGGCTCGACGTCTTCATGGATCCGGAAAAGCCGATCAAGTACCTGCGGCTGCGCGTCGAAAACCCCGGCGAGGCCGCCAGGAAGCTCTCCGCGACGTTCTACGCCGAGTGGGTCCTTGGGACCAACCGCGACCGCACGGCGATGCACGTCGTCACGACGCTCGACCCCGAGAGCGGGGCGCTCACGGCCCGCAACAGCTTCCGGGACGAGTTCGCCGACGGCGTCGCGTTCCTGGACGTCGACCGCCGGCCGCGAACCGTCACCGGCGATCGGAGCGAGTTCCTCGGCCGCCACGGCTCCATCGCCAGCCCCGCGGCGCTCGGCCAGGTGGAGCTTTCCGGCCTCGTCGGCGGCGGCCTCGACCCCTGCGGCGCGGTGCAGACGAAGTTCGACCTCGGCCCCGGCGAGACGCTCGAAATCGTCTTCCTTTTGGGATGGGCCGACGCTCCTTCCCAGGTGCGGGACGCGATCGCCCACGTCCGCGACCTCGGCGCCGCCGGGGCTCTCCAGCAGTCGAAGGCTCGCTGGGACGACCTGCTCGGCGTCGTGCAGGTCCACACGCCGGAGCCCTCGTTCGACCTGCTCCTCAACCGCTGGCTGCTCTACCAAACGACGAGCTGCCGCCTCTGGGGACGCACGGCGTTCTACCAGTCGGGCGGCGCGTTCGGCTTCCGCGACCAGCTCCAAGACGTCCTCTCGCTGCTGCACGCCGCTCCCGAACTGGCCAGGAAGCAGGTCCTGCTGCACGCTTCTCGACAATTCGTCGAAGGAGACGTCCAGCACTGGTGGCATCCGCCCGAGGGACGGGGCGTCCGAACGCGATACTCCGACGATTACCTCTGGCTCCCCTTCGTCGCCTCGCGGTACGTCGAGACGACCGGCGACCTGACAGCGCTCGACGAAACGGTCGGCTTCCTCCAGGCCCCGGAACTGGCCGCCGGGCAGGAGGACGACTACCGCCTCCCCGACGACGCCCCCGGCGGAGCCTCGCTCTATGAGCACTGCGCCCGGGCGCTTGACCGGTCGAGCCCCCGTGGCGAGCACGGCCTGCCGCTGATGGGGGGCGGCGACTGGAACGACGGCATGAGCCGGGTCGGCGTCGAGGGGAAGGGCGAAAGCGTCTGGCTCGCCTGGTTCCTGATGGTCGTTCTACGGCGGTTCGCCCCCATCGCGGAGGCCCGCGGCGAGACCGAACGGGCGTCTCGCTGGCGCTCCGAGGCCGACGCGCTGGCGAAGGCCGTCGAGGAGGCCGGGTGGGACGGCTCGTGGTACCGCCGAGCCTACTTCGACGACGGCACCCCGCTGGGGACCGCCGGGGCCCAGGAGTGCCGGATCGACTCGCTGCCGCAGTCGTGGTCGGTTCTCGCCGGCGGCGACTCAGCGCGGTCGGCCCAGGCCATGGACGCCGTCGAGTCGCAGCTCGTCCTCGACGCCGACCGGGTCGTCCTGCTGCTCGCGCCGCCGTTCGACCAGTCCCGGCCGAACCCCGGCTACATCCAGGGCTACGTCCCCGGCACCCGGGAGAACGGAGCCCAATATAGCCACGCGGCGGCCTGGGTGGTCCAGGCGACGGCGGGTCTCGGGCGGGGCGAAACGGCCCTAAAATTGTTCCAACACCTCAACCCGATCAACCACGCACTTTGTAAGAACGATCTTCTGATTTACAAAGGCGAGCCGTACGTCCTGGCCGGGGACGTCTTCGGCATTGCTCCCCACATCGGCCGCGTGGGCTGGTCGTGGTACACCGGCGCGGCCGGTTGGCTCTACCAGGCGGGCCTGGAATCCATCCTCGGCCTCCAGCGTCAGGGCGACCTCCTGCGGATCGAGCCCTGCATCCCCGCATCGTGGACTGAGTTTAAGATCGATTACCGCCACGGCCGGACGGCCTATGAAATCCACGTCCGTAACCCCCAGGGGTGCGAACGCGGACGGACGCGAATCAGCATCGACGGCGCCGCCGTCACAGCCGGCGGCATCCCTCTGTCCGACGACGGAAATCATCATCATGTGGAGGTTTTTATGTCTCCATTTGATGAGGCTGTCGCGAATGCATGATTTCTGCGCAAACCGCCTGGAATTGTCTCAGCAGACGCGACGCGGGCCCACGATGAGGGTGCGTTGAACCGAAGCCGGCCAAAAAACCAGGTCCCCTCTCCCGGCGGGCTGACGACCCGACATTTATTCAGGAGTAGCGAACCAAACGGCCTTCCCCCCTCGCGGGGGAAGGTGGCCCGAAGGGCCGGATGAGGGGGGATCGGCTCCGCGTTCACGGCAAGGCTCGAATGCGCATGCGACGGTGGTCATCCCCCTCATCTGACCGCTTCGCGGTCTGTCTTCCCCCTCCAGGGGGGAAGACGTCTTGATCGCCGCCGCCGTAAATGCGTCGGGTCGTCAGCTTGGCGGGAGAGGGGACTTCACACTCGTTTCCGTTTCAAGCCCGCGCGCGGTCGCAGCCGTCGTCAGCCTCCCGAGTGTAGGGAGCGGACGGCGGCCGCGACGGCGGTCGAAAAAGATTCCTGACGCGGCCGACGGGGTCGCGGGGAGAGTCGCGACGACGACGGTCGAAAAGAAGATCCCGTGACGTTTCCGTCAGGGTGATGTGCGTGAGCGGGAGATCAGCCGCGGCGGATCGATCAACGCGCCTTGAGCATGGCGCGCATCTGGAGGCGGCTGGCGGGCAGCGAGGCTTCTTTCAACAGACGGGTGAGCTTGGACTCGACCACGCAGGCGGGACGCTGGCCTGACCGTTCGTCGACCACCAGGGCCTCTTCACGAGGCGCGGGGGACCGTCGCGCGACCAGGGGCTCGCGGCGGGGTGCGACGAGGTCCACGGAAGGAGCAGCGGCGGTGACGTCGGTGGCGATCAACACGGGACTCAAGTAACCCTCTCTTGAAAACATGGAAAGGAAACCTCCTGCAAGACCTGGCGGATAACCGCCTCCTACAGAGCGTATTGCAAACGGCGCGCCGAAGGAACGACAGGCCGGCCGGAGAAGGCGATGTGCGAGACGTCGGGGACTTCAGCGGGGTTGGGCCGCCGGATCCATCGGCGTCTCCTCGGGCCTGGGTGCGATCGGGATCGGACGCCCCCCATCGCTCCACAAGTTTAGTACGCGAATTCCGGCCCAAGCGTGGGAGACTTCCGCGCGGTTTTCCAAATACTAGGAAACGCCTTGGTAGGATGGAGGCACCGACTCAGCTTTCTTAAGAAAATCGGCCGATCTCCCGGCGGTACGACTCGCACCGCGGGCGGGGCGGGCCGTACCATACCCAGGGTGACGAACGCGGCGAGCCGGCCGGACTCGCCCCCGATCGGCCTCCCGCGCCGACGAGGCGGTTTTCACAGATTCAGGCGAGCCCAAGGGCGGTCAAACCGATGGCGCGAGAGAGCGTGGCGAAGCGGCTGCGAGAGGTCGGGCGTGAGCTGGGCCGAATCCGCCGCCGGGGAAGGCAGGTCTGGCGGCTGGTCCCCTGGCCGCACAAGGTCTCGCTGGGGATGGCCCTGATCGTCATGGGCCTGGCCAGCGCCGGCGGGACGGCCGCCGCCGTCTTCCTGGGCAAGCTGGTCAGCGCCATCTCGCCGGCCGAGGACGGAACTCGTCCCCCGGCCGAGGTCGTCGCCCGCGCCGCGGCGTTCTACCTGACGCTGATCGGCCTGGGCTATCTCGTCCGCGAGACGATGAACGTCCTCCGCCGCTATCTCGTCGAACGGGCCTGCACCCGGATCGACAAGGACATGTGCGTGCGGCTGGTCGCCCACCTGATGAAGGTGGACCTGGCCTCGATCGCCCAGGATCAGGTCGGCGCCCTGTACGGACGCATCACCCGCAGCGCGGAAGGCTTCGTCCGATTCCTGCGCATCAGCTTTCTCGATTTCGTCCCCGCGCTGTTCACGGGGGGCTTCGCGGTCTTCTACGTTCTGACGCAGCAGCCGTGGGTCGCTCTGGCGATGCTCGGGGTCGTTCCGATTTCCCTGGGCCTAACGGTCGCCCAGATCGTCACCCAGAAGGGAGTGCGGCTCGACCTTCTCCGAACCCGTGAGCGCATGGACGGCACGGTCGTCGAGCAGCTTTCGGGCATCGACTACGTCCGGGCCTCCAATACGCACCGGCGGGAGATCGCCCGGGTGGCGAAGGCGGCCGAGCGGCGACGGTCGAAGGAGTTGAAGCACCATTTCCAGATGTCGTTGTTCGGCTGCGGCAAGGCGCTCAACGAGGGCTTCTTCCACCTGGTCGTCCTGGCGCTGGCGGTCTACCTGTACATCCACGGCCGGATCAACGTCGGCGACATCTTCACCTTCTCCGTCCTGTACCTGAACGTGATGGCTCCCTTGAACGAGGTCCACCGGTTCATCGACGAGGCCCACGAGAGCAGCCTGAGGGTAGGCGACCTCATCGGCCTGTTGCGCGAGCCGATCGACCCCTCGTTCAAGCCGGTCGATCCCAGGACGCCCGTCCTGGCGCTGGGGGAGCCGGTCTTCGTGGCCGACGACGTCAGCGTCCAGTATCCCAGGACCATCGAGGGGGGCCGGCGGGCGCTCGACGGGCTCTCGCTGGTGATCCGCCACGGCGAGACGATCGGCATGGCCGGTCGTTCCGGCTGCGGCAAGACGACCTGGCTGCGAGTCCTGATGCGTCTGGTGCACCCCACGTCCGGCCGGGTCTGGTTCGGCGGGGTTCCGCTGGAGAGCGTCACACGCGAGTCGATCGGCGACATGGTCGGCTACGTCGGCCAGAACCCGTTCGTCTTCACGGGGACGATCGCCGAGAACATCGCCTACGGCTGCAAGGACCCGACTCCGGAGGGGATCCAGGCCGCCGCCGAGGCCGCCTGCATTCACGACGAGATCATGATGATGCCCGGCGGCTACAAGGCCAGGGTCGCCGAGCGCGGGCAGAACCTCTCGGGAGGTCAACGCCAGCGGATCGCCCTCGCCCGGATCTTCCTCAAGAACCCGCCGATCCTGATCCTCGACGAGGGGACGTCCGCCCTGGACAACATCAGCGAGCGCCGCGTCCAGCAGGCCGTCGACGCCGCCCGGGCGGACCGCACGGTGATCCTCGTCGCCCACCGTTTGACGACGCTGCTGGACACCGACCGGATCCTCGTCTTCGAGGACGGCCGGGTCGTTGAGAACGGCAAGTACGGCGAACTCGTCCGGGCCGACGGCGCCTTCGCCGACCTCGTCCGATCCGCCGAGATGGGCCGACTCGACGCCCCTCCGGAGCCCGAGATCCCCGACCCCGCCGCGCCGGCCGACGTCGTGGAGGCCATCGAGCGCGGCGAGGCGTGAGGCTGGGAGGTCACTTCTTCGCTTCAAGCGCCTTTCGGAGCGACTCCACGGCGTCGCGGAGCGCTTTGATCTCGGCTTCGATCCGGTCCTTCCTGGCCTCGGCGGCGGTGTCGGCCGGGACGTCCTGCAGCTTGGAATCGAAAACCTTGACCTGGAATCCATCCGCATCCGAGCCGACCACGGCGCCGGGGCGGAATACGTCGACGAACTTGGTCTTCACTCCGGGGGACTGCCAGACCCGGACGCGGTTTTCCATGCCGACCTGATCCAACGTCGGCCGCTTCTCGGCCGTGACGGTCACGGTTCGTCGTTCGCCGGCACGGAGGATTTCCAGGGTCAACGGCTTGTCGCCCGCCTTGGAAACGCGCTCGATCATGGCGGGGCCGTCGGCGATAGGAGCGCCGTCGATGGTCAGAACGACGTCGTGAACCTTCAGGCCCGCCTTCGCGGCTGGAGCGTCCTCGACGAGCCGGGAGACGGCCAGGCCCCGATCCTCGGGAAGCTCCAGTTGGGCCCGAAGCGCCGCGGGGATCGCCTCGACCGAAGCGCCGATCCAGTGCTTGGGCTCATCGTCGCCCACCGGCCCGAGTTCGACGTGAACCTGGGACCGGACCTTGAGTTCGACGGGCTTCCGCTTCCGCAGCAGAGTCAACGTGACGGGTTCGTCGCCGGCCTTCTTCAGCAGGCGGTCGAGGTCGATGGGGTCGCTCAACGGCTGGGAGTTCAGCGAGGTCAACACGTCCTGCGGCCGGATCCCCGCCTCCCAGGCGGGCCCCCCCTCCCGGACCGAGGACGCCACCAGGCCGCGACCGTTCATGGCCGGAAGTTGAGCGCGGGTCGCGTCGTCGAGCGGTTCCAGCGTCAGGCTGGGACCGTCTGACGCCAGGACGAAATTGCCGTTCAGCGGGACGGCGTTACTCCACTCGTAGACCGAGGCCTGCCCGTGTGCAGGGGTTGTGTATCCAAACACCGCCTCCACCGGCTTGTCGACGACCTTCGGCTGACGAGGTTCCTCCGGAGGGCTCATCGGGGCGAAAAAGGCAAGCAACGAACATGCGAGTGAAAGGATCATCTGTCGATCTCCTGGGACGAATGAGGATGCTGCAGAACGAAAGCCGGAAGGGGACGTCTTATGGACTCAGCCATAAGTGAGCAGACAACGGCCTTCCCCCCTGGAGGGGGAAGGTGGCCCGAAGGGCCGGATGAGGGGGACGACCGCCGTCGGACGTGCGTTCGACGGGTCGTTCTCAATGCTACGCCGGTCGTCCCCCTCATCTGACCGCTTCGCGGTCTGTCTCCCCCTCAAGGGGGGAAGACGTCGGAACAACGCCGTTCGATTTACGGGACAGTCACTTAGCGCATACCCATTCAGAAACCGTCGACAACGTCCCTTCTCCCCCGGTGGGAGAAGGGAGGCCTGTCGGAGCCTCGCGAGGGAGTTTCGGCAAGGCGCGTCGCGCGACCTCGGCGGCCTGCACGGCCCGAATTTCGTAGTCTGGGCGGCTGGATGGTTCGGCGAGCCCGGTTTCAGCCGCCGGCCTCTTCGAACCGCCGCAGGAGGTTGAGCCGTCCGCGGACGAGGTCCGACTTCATGGGCTCGTAGGTCGAGACGTCGCGGCCGTCCTCGCGGACGACGATGCGATAGGGTTGCTTGAGAACTTCGGTCCAGTGACGAACGGCGACCAGTTCGGCGATGTCGTCGTGGCAGTTGCTGCTGCCGTAGAGCGAGACGAAGGGCGTCTTGCGGAGGGCCTGGTAGGCGGCCTCGGCCCGGTCCACGGGGAGGACGCCTCCCCCTCGGCGGTAGCGAAGTCCCTCCAGCAGCGGGTCGCGGAAGCGGGGGGCGTGCGTGAGGCGGCCTTCCCAGACGTCGCGGGTGAACTCGGTCGCCGGGGCTTCGTCCGAGCGCGGGGTGAGGCCCAGCGACGCGTCGACGACGTGGGTCGCCTCGTGGAGGAGCGCGAAGGCGAGGGCGTCGAGGTCCCCGGCCTCCACGGCGACGCTCTTCGGCGAACCGGCGGCGTCGAAGCAGGTTTGCTCCTTCTGCGTCAGCCATTCGGTCGCGGTCTCGCCCATGACCGAGGCCCGGATGGTGATGTCGAACAATCGATAGGGCTCGTCCGGGTTCACGGTCGAGGTCAGCGCGGTGTTGGGCATGCCGTCCAGAAAGCTGATCGTCCGCAGCCGATCGCCGAGCATTCGACGATGCAGCGGCGTGAGCGCCTCGAACGCGGCCGACAGCTTGCGGCGCTCGTCGTCGGTCAGCGTGTGAACCGTCGGCGCGGGCCCGCCCAGGTTCGCGAACATCTTGAGCACCGAGGCGGGCGTTTCCTTCAACCTCGATTCGAGCGCCGAAGCCGGATCGAGCCCGTGGCGACGGCACGCCTCGGCCCGCTGCTCCGCGGTCGGTTCGTCCTTCGCGATCGCGACCACGGCGGGCGAAGCGACGCAGACGATCAGGCCCGCAAGGAAGAGCGACGGAATGCGCATGGGGCGTCCTCCTGATTGACCGGGGGTCGGTTCAAAGCGACTGCCCGCCGACGTAGCTGACGCCCACGCGATCCACGGGGACGACCACGCGGCGGCCGTCGGGAAGTCGGGTCGCGAGGATTCGGCGATGCTGTTCAAGACGATAGCCTCGGGCCTCCAGCGCAGCCTGGGCATCGGGAGAGACCGGCGGCGGCTGGTTCAACACCCACGCCGGCACCGACACGGCAGGCTGCGGTTTCGGTTGCGACCGAGGTTGAAGTTCAGGTTGCGGAAGCGTCGGCGGCTCAGCCTCCGGGGCGGGAGCAGGAACGGCCGCGACGATCGGTGAAACGGTAGTCTGTTGCGGCCGGCGGCCGGCGAGCCACCCCGAAGCGAAGCAAGCCAGTACGACGGCGGCCGCCAGCGCCGGACGCATAAATGAACGCTGACGTGGGACGGGGACGGCAAGCCGAATCGTCGCCGGCGCCGGTTCGCGAAAAGCCTCGTCGAGCGCCCGAGCCTCCAGGAAGGCCAGCGTGCAGCGCCGCCAGCCCTCGGGTTGGGCGGCGACGCCCTTCAGCGCCTGGCGAAGCTCGGCCGGGGAGAGGCCGCCGCCGACAATGCGGTCGATGAGGACGTCGAGGTCTTCGGTCATGATTCGTGCTCCTCGAAATCGCCCGCCAGATCTGCCAGTTCCATTCGCAGCCGCTTCCGCGCCCGGGAGAGCCGAGCCTCGACGGCCGGCACTCCCAGGCCCAGGCGATCGGCCAGCTCGCGAGCCGTCCAGCCCTCGCCGTGCTTCAACGCCAGCAGGTCGGCGTCACGCGGGGGGAGCCGATCCAGGGCCTTGCGGACGATCTCGCGGCGTTCGTCGTGTAGGAGCCAGGCCAGCGGCGAGGGCTCCGGCGTCTCGTCGGTCGTCGGCCGGACCTCGGCGCAACGGCCGATCAGGGCCCGCCCGCGTCCGGCCTTACGTCGATACATCAGAGCCTGCCGCACCGCCAGCTTGTAGAGCCAGCCGACGACGCGGGCGGGGTCGAGCAGCGGGGCCCGCTGGGCGACGACCGCCAGCGCAAGCTCCTGCATCACCTCGTCCACCCCCTGCGGCTCCCGCAGCCGGGCCGAGACCACGCGCCGCAGCCAGCCGTCATGCCGGGCCAGCACGCCGCCCCAGTCCAGCCCGTCCGAATCCATCCGTTGTGGGCGTCCATCGCTCATGGTGCAACGATAGTTGCCGCCCCCCGGCTCCGCCTTGCATCTGAAGAAGGATTTCGACGGAAAACCTCGGCCCTAACTCCCGGCCTTTGCGTTCTGGGTGCCATGGCCACGCTCGCGTGGCCATCAACCGGCGAGGGAGGGTTGCGAGACCGTCGCCGATCTCATGGCCACGCGAGCGTGGCCATGGCACCCCACGTCCCAGGTTATCGTCGATCTCCCAGATCCGGCCATCGTCGACTTTCGATCGGCAGCGAGAAGTGCAAGGCGTCGATGACCGATCGTCGCTCCACGGTCACGGAGTAGCTGTGGTACCAGGTCGTAATCTCGAAAACACGGGTTCGGAAGGCGAATGCGAATCGTCGAACCGGAGGCTCGGAGCCGTCCCCGACCGCAGTGGGGTTCGCCGCCTTGGGATCGGATTCGTCGACTACCTCGTAGAAGCGGTTCATCCCCAGGCCAAGAGTGGAGAGCGGATGGCCCGTTCCCTCGTCTCCGTCCCACGATTTGACCGACACGTTTTCAACACCGCAAAACGTGATCGTCGCGCTGCACCACTCGTCGGTTGAACAGTTCAGCACGCGGATGCGCATTCCATTGGGATCGGGGGGCTGGTCGAGGTCGTGATCGGGAGGCTCCAGGACGTGATAACTGAGCTTCGCATGAGTCCCCGCCTGGCCATGGCTGAATACCATGCCCTGGAACAAAGAGTTCCCCACCGGCCGCGGCAGATCCGTGATCTCGACGAGACGCATGACGTCGGGCCTCTCGACGTGACGTTCACAGCTTCCGCAGCAGGGCCAGCGGGACGTAGAAGGTCTGGTAGCGGCGGCCGTCGGTGAAGAGGACGCCGGAGGGGTGTTCGACGAGCACCGTGGCGCGGCGGGTGATGCGGTTGACGCGGCCTCGGAGACGGGCGCCTTCCATGAGGAACTCGACCGCGTCGCCCACGCGGACGCCGAAGGTTTCGGCGGCCTGTTCGCGAGGGGTGACCAGATCGTGGCGGACCCCTTCGTGGGCGAAGATCCGTCGCGACAGGGCGTGGAAGTTCTCGGCCGAGCAGCTTGATCGCCCCCAGCCCAGGAACTCGGCCAGGTGGAGCAGTTCGTGCTCGAAGATGCGCTGGAGGGCCTCCAGCCGATCGGCGCAGACCAGGCCGCCGACGACGATCTCGCGGTCGACGTCCTGGAACGTGTTGAACAGCAGCGTGGTCGAGACCGAGATCTCGTACTCCGGCTGATCCACCACCCGGCCGCCCTGCTTGATCCGGCGCACCAGGCGGATCGTCTGCCCGGCGGCGCGGGTCAGCCGTCGCGAGAGCCGGAAGGCCATCGGATACGCCCGGTCCTCCTGGAGCATCTCCGCCAGGAAGCCGCGGAAGAAGCCTCGATCGTAGAGATGAAACAGCCGCTCCAGATCGTCCGAGGCGATCTTCGTGAAGTTGCCCGATCGGACCTGGGGCGACTCGTCCAGCAGAGCCTCGTAGATCCGCCGCGTGCGCGTGCGGGCCTCCTCGGGCGCGTACAGCAGCGAGGCCAGCTTGGCCTGCCGCCGAAGGCTAGGCCCAAGCGGGTCGTCCTCGCCGAGGCTCAGGCTGAGGCTGCTCATGCCCGGCTCACCTCGCTGAGGACGGCTGGGGCAGGAACCGGATGCAGACCGGCTTGGGGAGCTTGATGGGGGAGCCCGTCGGCGTCAGGCCGCCGGTTTCCGGGTCGATCTTGAAGACGAGGATCGAGTCCGAATCCTGGTTCGCCGCCAGCAGCCAGCCGCCGGTCGGGTCGATCACGAAGTTCCGCGGGTTCTTGCCCCCCGTCGAGGTCCAGCCGGCTGCGGTCAGCTTGCCGGTCGTCGGGTCGGCCTTGTAGATCGCCAGCGAGTCATGGCCACGGTTCGAGCCGTAGACGAACTTGCCCGAGGGATGCACGACCACCTCGGCGCAGCCGGGCTTGGTCTTGTTGTCAGCCGGCAGCGTCGTGATCGACTGGATCTCCTTCAACTCGCCCTGGGCCGAGTCATAGGCGAAGACGTCGACAGTCCCGCCCATCTCGGTGATGACGTAGGCGAACTTGCCGGAGGGTGCCCAGGCCAGGTGCCGGGGGCCGCGGCCGGGCTCGATCTTCGCGGAGGCCGGTTCGTGAGGCGAGAGCTTCCCCGTCTCGGCGTCGACGTCGTAGATCATCACCTTGTCGAGGCCGAGGTCGGCGACGAACGCGAGCTTGCCGGCCGGACCGAAGTTGGCCGAGTGCGCGTGGGGCCCCTTCTGACGGCCGGCGTCGACGCTATGCCCCTGGTGCTGGATGACCGTCGAGGCCGGTCGGAGCGAGCCGTCGGGGTCGACCGGGAGGCAGGCGACGCTCCCCCCCGAGTAATTGGCCGTCAGCACGACCTTTCCCGTGGGGTCGATCGAAACGTGGCAGGGGTGGGCCCCCTTCGAGGACTGGCGGTTCAGTAGCTTGAGGTCGCCGGTCTTGGGGTCGACGGCGAACGCGGCGATCGAGCCGGCTTTTTCGCCCTGGTAATCGCCGGTCTCCTCGGCCGCGTACAGGTGCTTGCCGTCGGGGGAGAAGGCGAGGAACGAGGGGCTGTCGGCCTTGCCGGCGACTCCCAGAGGCGTCAATGCGCCGGTGGCCGGGTCGAACTCCAGCTTGTAGACCCCCTCGCTGGGCGAGGTCTTCGAGTTGGTGTAGGTGCCGACATAGACCAGCCGCTTCTCGGCGGCGTTCGCCTGAACCATAAGCCCGGCCGCAAGATAGAGGCACGCGGACGCCAACGCCCGCCGCGAAGTCGATCCGTCCCGCATCGTCATCGCCCGATCCTCCCGCGCCGAGGGCCCTTCGATCGTCCGGGGCGTCCCCGGACCGAATCGACGTTATCACAGGCCCAGCGCGCTCGCCAGGGGCCGGCCGCTTGCGAGCGACCCCGGAGTCTGGTCCCATGAGGGGCGACGGACGGAGCCCGTCGCCCCGCCCGTCACTGGGTCGCATTCGAGGTTCCCTCCCCATGAACGCTCCCGCCAAGCTCCCGTCCCGGGCCGCCCGGCTCGCGACGGGCCTGATCGCCTTCCTGCCGGCTCTCACCGCGCTCGCCCCCGCCGCCGAACCTCCACGGCCAACCACCGTTGAATCCCTGCTCGCAAGAATGAGCGACCCCTCCTGGCTGGCCGTCCCTCCCGCGCCGGGCGAACGGTCGTTCCAGTTCTCCAGCTACGACCGCGCCACGAAGCTCGTCGACGGCAAGATCGTCTCCCCGTTCGCCAACGCGGATCGCGGCCACTATTTGCGCGTGGAAGGCGAGGGCCAGCGAAAGGAATGGGTGCTCGCCGACGCCCAGGGTCCGGGGTACGTCTCGCGGATCTGGTCTCCCAACCCGGCCGGCGAGCTGCGCATCTACATTGATGGCGCGACCACGCCGGCGCTTGCCGCCGACTTCGCCGCGATCGCATCGGGCAAGGTGGAGCCCTTCTCGGCCCCCTTCGG
Source organism: Paludisphaera rhizosphaerae (assembly GCF_011065895.1). Taxonomy (NCBI): domain Bacteria; kingdom Pseudomonadati; phylum Planctomycetota; class Planctomycetia; order Isosphaerales; family Isosphaeraceae; genus Paludisphaera; species Paludisphaera rhizosphaerae. The sequence continues at coordinate 20,971 of NZ_JAALCR010000018.1, forward strand.
CCAGGAGACCTCGCGCGGGTGGAACCTGTACTTCCCCTTCCCCTTCGCGAAGTCGATCAAGATCACGACGACCAGGGGGGATCAGTATTATCAGGCGAACGTCACGACGTTCGCCCCCGGGACCGCCGTCGAAAGCTACTCGTCGGCCGTCCTGTCCCGCGCCGCCGAGGCCGTTGCGAAGGCGCGTCGGTCTATGCTGGAATCCCCTCTGGCAATCCACGCCGACGCGATGCCGGCCTCGCAGCCCGAGCGACTGGACCCCGGCAGCCCCCGCGAATTCCTCGTCGAGCCCGGCGGCCCCGGCGCACTCACGGCCCTCACCTGCCAGATCCTTCGCGGCGGCCTGGACGACGCGGCTCTCGCGGAGGTCCTCGCGCGCACGCTGCTGACCATCACGTTCGACGACGCGGCCGAGCCCCAGGTCGCCGCGCCGCTCGGCGACTTCTTCGGTTCGGGTCCGGGGCTGAACCCTTTCCGAAGCCTCTTCCTGGAAGTCGGGTCGGACGCGACGATGGCGTCGCGATGGGTGATGCCCTTCAAGAAGTCGGCCCGGATCGTCCTGACGAACCAGTCCGGCCGGCCCGCGCAGTTCGTCCTGCGCTATTCGTATCGGACCGATCCCGGGGACGCCGGCCGACTCACCTTCCACGCCCGCTGGTCCCAGCGCGACGAGGTCCCCACCGTCAAGGGGGACGGCACGCTCGACTGGCCCGCGCTCCGGATCTCGGGCGGGGCCGGGAGGTACGTCGGCCTCCTTTGCAACGTCTACAATCCAACCTCCGCCTGGTGGGGGGAGGGGGATGAGAAGGTCTACGTTGACGGCGAGGCGTTTCCGAGCACCTTCGGCACGGGGACCGAGGATTACTTCGGCTACGGCTGGAGCGACCCCCGCCCCTTCGCCCACCCCTTCCACGCCCAGACTCGCTGCGACGGCCCCGGCAACAAGGGGAACACCAGCGTCGTCCGGTTCCAGAGCCTGGATAACATCCCCTTCGACCGATCGCTGGCCTTCGACCTGGAATTGTGGCACTGGGAGGCCGTGAAGGTCCAGTTCGCGACGCTCGCCTACCTCTACGCGGCCCCCGGCGCGAAGGTCGAGCCCGCCCCCGTCGCCGATCTGTCGAAGCGCATCGTCCACCCCCGTCCAGCCGTCACCCGCGAGCCGGGCGCGATCGAAGCGGAGTCGCTCCACGTCCGGTCGAAGACGGCCGGCGAGGTGACGACCCAGGACATGAGCCACTTCGGCGACGTCTGGTCGGGCTACGCCCAGCTCTGGTGGACCGTCCGAGGCCAGGAAGCCGAGCCGAAGCTCGACCTGGAGCTGCCCGTGGAGAAGCCCGGCCGATTCGCCCTCTGGGCGGGTTTCACGAAGGCCCCCGACTACGCCCAGATCCAGCCGGCCGTCGACGGCCAGCCGCTGGGCAAGCCGATCGACCTGTACGCTCCCCGCGTCGCCCACTCCGGCGGCGTCCTGCTGGGCGTGGCCGACCTCCCCGCCGGGCCCAACGTCCTGAGCCTCTCAATCGTCGGCCAGAACGAGAAGAGCACCGGCCGACTGGTCGGCGTCGACTGGTTCAAACTCATCCCCGCCCCCGCCGGCGACTACGGCCCTGGCCGACTCACGCCCCGACGCTAGTACGCCAACCGTTTTGGATTGCACCCGGCGGGAGAGAATCGCGACTGGCTCCCGGCCGCCGTCGGATCTCCGATCGCCGTTGGACGTCCACGGCGATCAAGGCGCCAACGAGGGCGATTCTACGCATTGGGGCGACCCGATTAGCCAGCGATCGAGAGTCCGCGCCCCTCGTCGACCAAAACGACGACCTTAGGAATTCGGCGTCGTTCAGAATCGTGTAATGTTGCATGCGATCAAGTCATCATATTCGATAAAAATCTCTTGCGCATTTGATGATTTTTGACTGGACGAGCGAGGAGGTGAGAGACAAGATGTGACGCGTTCACACGCCTAATCCGGATCGATTTCTTCGTCGTGCAATCCTCTCTCTCTTCGGTCGAACGGAGGTCGAAAATGCTTCGACGTCGGGCGTTCACGCTCATCGAGCTTCTGGTCGTCATCGCCATCATCGCCGTGCTCATCGCCCTCTTGCTGCCGGCCGTACAAGCGGCCCGTGAAGCCGCGAGGCGGGCCCAGTGCGTCAACAATCTGAAGCAGTTGGGGCTTGCGGCGCATAACTACGCCAACATCGGTGGATCGTTTCCGGCCAACCTGTATCTGCATCCGCAGTACGCGAACGCCGGAACGACCTGGAACAACTCCAGTTGGCTGGTGTTCCTGCTGCCGAACATGGAGCAGCAGGCCCTCTACAACGCTGTGAACTTCATGGTGATGTGGGGGACCAACAACATCGGCTACGACGCGCGCTACCTGGGCAACCAGAATCAGACGGTGCGCGAGACCATCATCAGCGGCCTCATGTGCCCGTCGGAATCCAGCCCCCAGATCGACACGGTCAACGCCGACGAGATCTCAGGCCTCCGCGCATCCGGCACGTGCTACGTCGGCAATCTGGGCGACAACTGCCTGTCATGCAATCCGGCCAGCGGAGTGTCGACGTTCTGCACCGCTCAGGGTTACAACTGCCGCGGGGCCCAGCTGGGCGATCCAGCAAGCACGACCTTCCCGCCGAGCCCCGGAACCGGCAGCGGCATCTACTGGCGGCAGTGCAACGGCGTCACCATCGCCGGGATCACCGACGGCACCTCCAACACGTTCATGGCCGGCGAGCAGATCATGCGGGTGACCCAGTGGAACTCCTGGGTCGAAGCCAACCAGTGCGTCGGCTCCACGGCCGTTCCCCTGAACTATCTGGCGCCCGGCGTGGCGATCACCGCCGGCGGCAGCGTCACCATTGGCACGGGGGCCTCCAATACGGGCGCCTGGAACAACTGGTACAGCTTCCGCAGCCAGCACCCCGGCGGCGGCAACTTCCTGCTCTGCGACGGCTCGGTGAAGTTCATCAAGACCTCGATCAGCATGCCGACGTACCAGGCGTTGAGCACGCGCGGCATGGGCGAGATCGTCTCCTCGGACTCCTACTGAGAACTCGCCCTTCCGTTCATCGTATCGACGAACCGGCCGCCGCTTCCCAACGATGCGGCGGCCGGATTTCTCTATCTGACGCCAGGGAGATCCCTCCTTTGAATCGAATCCCGCCCAGGCTTCGGCGCGCGCCGGCGACGCTGGCCGTGGCCCTGTCCCTCTGCGCCGCGGGTGCCACCGGCTGCGGCTCCTCCGGCCCCGAGATGGGCCGGGTTTACGGCACCGTCACCCTCAACGGCAAGCCCGTCACGAAGGGGACCGTCTCATTCGTGACGACCTCTCCCGAGGGTCGCAACGCCACCGGGACGATCAGCGAAGACGGCTCGTACACCCTCCAGACCGAGAACCCGGGCGACGGGGCCCTCCTCGGCGACTACAAGGTGGGCCTCGTCTCACGAGAGGACGTCCTCCTCGACTACATCCCCAAGAAGCCGATCCCGCCCAAACGGCTCATCCCCGAGAAGTACGAAAATCCCAACACCTCCGGTCTCACCGCCAAGGTTGAGAGCGGCTCCAACACCAAGGACTTCGCCCTGACCGACTAACCGGCCTCGATCGCCCACGCCGCCCCGGGGGGTTCTCTTCACATCCCCTGGGATTGCTGGAGCGGTTCGCGAGCCGTCGCGACAAGCGAGCCGCTTTTGATCCAGCGTGGCTATCGACGATCGTCCCCCTCGACCGTGGGGCTGACAATCAGACGCCCTTCGATGAGGAGTGATTCTTGGGTGCCATGCCCACGCTTGTTGTGGGCATGCGATCGGCTACGGCCTCGCGGTCGTCCTACGCCGGTTCATGGCCACGCAAGCGTGGCCATGGCACCCAGATCAGTCCTTCGTTCGGTGGCAAAGCCAGAGGCTTTCCAAACGTGGCGGGTCATTAGCCCGCAGGGAGAGGGGACGGATCAATCCCTCGCCTGTTGGTGGCATCTCTGCGGGGGAATGGAAGGCCGTTACTTCACCCCGTCGCGCAGACCCTCGGCGATGGTCTTGTAGAACTTCGCCGACCACTCGGCGAACTTCGGGCCGCCCGTCGATCGCGACTGGGTGATGATCAGGCCGGAGTCGAGGTCGGCCATGAGCATGCACTGGCTGAGGGAGCCGTGGCCGACCATCCGGGGGCCGAAGAGGAGGTCTTCCGGCTTCTTTGAGTTCGCCGGCGCTCCGGGCTTCGGGATGCGGAGCCAGTGCATGCCGATCCCCTCGTCGTCGTTGTAGCCGGCCTTCGGCCAGCGCTTGAGGACGGGTTCCGGCAGCATCGAGGCGAAGACCTCGGGCGAGACGTGGCGGCGGTCGCCGTACGCGCCGCCGTTGGCGAGCCACTGGGCCAGCACGCCGAGTTCGAAGGCCGTGAAATGGCCTCCGGCCGCTGCACCGTCGAAGGGGACGTCGCCCAGGCCGAAGGGCTCGCACAACTCGTCGTGGTAGAGCCTGGCAGACGCCTTGCCGGTGATCAGCTCCATCGCCGAGGCCGACAGGTCGAAGCCCATCCCAGAGTAAGCGTACGTGTCGCCCGGGAAGACGGCGTCCAGACCGTTGAGGACGACGTTGTCGAGGAAGACGTTCCGCATCCCGCCGAAGTCGCCGTGGCCGGCAAGCCCCGCCGTGTGCGTGAAGCACTGGCGGAACGTGGGGACGTGCGGATCGTCCTTCGGGTAGTCGGGGAGGACGGTCGAGATCGGGTCGTCGAGCCGGACGAGACCGCTTTCCAGGAACCGGCTGAAGAGGATCGCGGTCGCCGTCTTGGTGATCGAGAAGACCTCGTTGCGATCGTCGAGGGCCGCGGGACGGCCGTCGGGACGGCGGCCGAACGCCTCGTGGAGCACGACCACGCCGCGACGGGCGACGAGCGTCGTGAACGGCTGCTTGGAATCCTCGGCCCACTCGCGGCAGAGGGCGCGGAGCTTGTCGACGAGTTCAGGCGCGACGCCGGCCTCGGCGGCGGTCCCTTCGTGGAGGGCCGGCGCGGGGGGGCTGATCGCTTGCGGGGGCTTGAGGGTTTTCCCCTCGGCGGGCAACCCGTGGAGCTTCCGCTTCGCGGAGAGGTGCATCTCCTCAACTCGGGCGGCGGCCGTCTCGAACGTCTTCGGCGGTCGGCCGAGCGCCGGGGCGCCGCCAAGGCCCGCGAGCAGTCTCGCGCCGGCTTCGGAGTCGTTGAAGGCGCGGAAGAGCAGGTCGTGAGCATCACGGTCGATCTCGGACTGATGCTCGCGCCAAACGGCCTCGACGATCGGGCTGGGGAAGGGCGGAATCGAGAACGTCAGGTTCGTCGCCGGGAACAGGAAGAGCAGGAACATCGGCGGGCGGACGTAGAAGGTCATCGACCGCCGCGCGACCGTCCCGTTCGGAGCCTTCGACTCGACGACGGCCACCCACGGGCCCGGCTTGTCGGGCTTGACCGCCTCATTGGCGGCGGCGTCGAACCATCGCACACGGACCGAGCCGTCGCCCCCCAGCCGGCGGACCTCGTCGACGTCGCGCCAGATGATCCGCGGCGGGTCGTTCGGATTGATGATCCGGGTCAGCGGCTTCGCGGTGGTCGGCTCCTAGTCCTGAAACGCCTTGCGGTCCCGACGGAGTTGCTCGCGAGCCTGTGTCTCGTGTGAAGGTGCAGGAGCCTGCGCCAGAGCGTGACCGGCTAGGATCGCTGCGGTCAGGCCGAAGAGGATCGTGCGCATGGGATCAAATCTCCTGATGCGAACTACTATAGGGATCGCAACGGGTGAGGGCGGGAGAAATCCCTACGGCCGGCGATCGGAGAAGCCGCGCGGAGACCATGGTGAAAGTAGAAGGCGACAGTGCAGCCGACTCTTTCTCAATTCGGTTTCCGGAGGGTGGCGAGCGACAAATCCTGTCGTTTCTCGCCGAACGAAGCCACCGACCGGCGAAGACGTAAAGTCCATAACACCAATGCGTTACCCCCACGACATGGCCTCGCGAGCCCAGCGACCGAAGCCAAATCGAACCGACCGGCCGGCGTGAGACCGTTGGACGACCGTCGCCGATCGCATGGCCACGCAAGAGCGGCCATGGCACCCAACATTCACCTTTCTTCGGTGGTGATGAGTGACGAGCGTCGCGTTTTTCGCCGAACGAAGCCAACGCCTTGGCTTGCCGCAAAACCCATAACGCCAATGTGTTGAGCGCCAGGGCAAGGCGTCGCGGCCGCAGCGATCGAAGCCAAATCGAGCCGCCGCTCACGGGTAACGGCCGGCGTCGGAGCCCGAGGATCGGGCTCCGACGTTTGATCCGTCTCGTCACTTGGGCGAGGTGAGGATCTCGGTCAGGACGCGGCCGGTGGGCTTGTCCAGCGGAGCGCCCAGGAGGTAGGCGGCGGTGGCGGCGATGTCGATGTTCTCGACGAACGGCAGCCTCGCGCCCGGCTTGATCCCCACTCCCGAGGCGACGAACAGGGCGTTCATCTTGGGCTCGGTTGAGAGGAAGCCGTGGGTTCCCTTCTGCTCGTGGCTCTGGAGCAGGTCGTCGCCGGTGAAGGCCCCGCCGACAGCGTAGCCGTCTTTCACGGCGATGATGACGTCGGACATGCCGAGGTGGTCTTCGGGCTTCGGCAGGCCGTACCGCGGGAAGTCGGCCGAGTCGATCACGGCGACGACGCCCTCGGCGTTGTCGAACAGGCGGTGGATCGTCTTGCGGTCCTCGTCGCGGGTGGCCGGGTCGGTCAGGTAGACCATGCCGATGCCCCCTTCAGGGACGACGAAGGCCCGCGCCGAGGCGACCTTGCCGTCGGCGACGGTGAGGAGCCCTTCCTTGCGGAGGATCGCGTTGGGGCGGAGGGTCTTGGTGACGGCGATGAAACCGTGGTCGGCCACGACGAAGAAGGTCGTCTTGTCCGTGAGCCCGGCTTCCTCAACCCCCTGCACGACCCGGCCCACGAGCGAGTCGAGCACGCCGGCCGCGGCGCGGCCCTGCGGGGTGTGGGGGCCGTGCTGGTGGTGGGTGGAGTCAAGCTGGAGCAGGTGCAGGGCGACGAGGTTGGGCTTGCGTACTCGGATGATCCGCGCGGTGGTGTCGGCCCAGATCTCGTCGTGGACCTCGGCGCCGCCGGCCGCGAACTTGTCGGCCTCGCCGGACTTCTGCAGCTCCTCGCGGAGCCGGGGCGTGGTGTAGGTGAACGCCTTGGGGACGTCCGGCCAGTTGTCGCCGATGCTCTCCGAGCCCGAGGTGCACGGCCAGTTGATCGCGGCCGAGGTCAGGCCGACCGTCTTCAGATGGTCGAACAGGAGAGGGACGTGGACCAACTCTTGCTGCCGGCGCTCCGGAGCGACGGTCGTGGGCTTGCCGGCCTCGCGCTTCGGCAGGCCGTTGAAAAGCACGCCGTGCTTCTCCGGCCGAACGCCCGACATCATCGAGGTGTGGTTGGGCCAGGTCACCGACGGATTGGAGACGTGCATCCCTTCCGTCGTCGCGGCGCCGGCGTCTCGCAGGGCGCGGATGTTCGGCAGCGAGACCTGGGGGTCGTCAAGGTAGTAGGCGGGGAAGCCGTCGAGCGAGATGACCACGACGTGGCGGTCGGCGTCGGCCGCGAAGGCGGACGTCGCCGTCGCCAGGGCCAACGTCGCGAGGGCGAGGCGTCGCAACATGGGGTGGGACCTTTCCGTTGAGGCGGGATGCGTCGATCGGCCCCGGCGATCCAGCGCTGCCGGGACGTCTCGCAAGCCTAACGGTCTGGCCCCCATCAATGAAAGCCCTGGGAGCGGCGGTTATGGAAACTTCATCGGTTCTTCCGCCACGTCATATCCCGGCCAGGGGCTCGTCACGTCGACGGGGCGAGCACGGCCAGCTTCTGGGGGTCGGCGGCGTTGATCTGCTGCATGCCGACGTAAGCCGCCCATCGGTAGACGCCGAACCGGCCGAAGTCGATGTAGAGCCAGCCGTCGGCCGCCGCGACGACGCCCTCCGGATCGGCGGCGATGATCTGGCGGAAGGCGCCGGCCGAATACTGCCAGAGGCCGCTGCTCCCCAGGTCGACGTACAGCGAGCCGCCCGGGCCGGCGACCATCGACTGGGCGTCCGCCGTGTTGATCTGGGACATCCCCGACGCTTCGGTCCACTTCCAAAGGCCGAACTTGCCGTAGTCGATGTACAGGACGCCGTCGGTCCCCGCGACCATCGATTCGGGGTCGGCGGCGTTGATCTGTCTCATTCCCGCAGCGGCCGTCCAGCGCCAGAGGCCGAATTGACCATAGTCGACATAGACGACGCCGCCGGGCCCCGTCGCAATCCCCTGGGGGTCGGCGGCGTTGACCCTCGCGAAGCCCGCGGCGGCCGTCCAGCGCCAGAGCCCTTCCGAGCCGTAGTCGAAATAGACCGAGCCGTCCGACGCAGCGGCCATCTGCTGGGGGTCGGCCGAGCGCAACGACTGCCAGCCGCCCGACTCGCTCCAGCGCCATGTTCCGAACCCGCCGAAGTCAACGAACACCGAGCCGTCGGCCGCGGTGACGAAGTCCTGAGGATCGGCCGCGATGAGCTGCCGCCAGCCGGCGGACTCGCTCCAGCGCCAGAGGCCCGACGAGCCGTAGTCGACGTAGAGCGGGTTCCGGTTGGGGGGCGGCGTGGGGGCGGTCGCGGAGATGGTCAGACGGTAGTCGCCCCCGACGCTCCGCGTCCCCGAGATCGAGAACCCGTCGCCGGAATCGGGCGTGCTGAACCCCGGATCGACGAGCGACTCGCTCAGCGTCACGACGCTCGCGCCGGCCGTCCGGGCGACCCGGACGTAGTACGTTCCCGACGCCTGGGCCGTCCACGAAAGCCGGTCGTAGGACGAGGCCCCGGACATGCCGACGACCTTGCGGCCGGCCGCATCGTAGATGGTCGCGACGGTCGGTCCCGAAAGCCCGCCGGCCGTCGGCAGCGAAGTCGAGATCACGTACGTGTAGCCGGCCAGGGCGTCGAGCCTGAAGACGTCGGCCGCGACGCCGGCCAGAGTCGTCGTGCGGTCGTAGAGCCCGCCGGCAAGCGTCACCGAGGAGGTCGCCGAGGCGATGTCGTGGGGCTCGTCGGCCGTCGCCCCGGTGAGAGTCGCCTTCAGCAGAAAGCCCGTGGTCGAGACCGCGGCCGACGAGGGGGTTGTGAACGTGTAGTCGCTCTGGGCGGCCGCGCTGACGCCGACGTAGTAGCGACCGCCGGCCGTGAAGGTGTAACTGAAGTCCTCCTTGCCCCCCGACGCCGAGTCGTTGTTCCGGGCCAGGAGATTGCCGGCGGAGTCGAAGAGCTTCAGATAGCCGTCAGCCCCCTGGAGGTCGGAGGTCGAGCCGTCAAGAGTCTGGAGCCGCAGCGAGTCCCCGCCCAGAACGTCGATCGGCATGAGGTACACGCCGTTCGCAGGCAGGATCGTCGTCATCGCCTGTCCATTCCCCTGGCCGCCGAGGAAGAGATGGAAATCACGGTCGAAGTAGGGAGCGGAGAGCGTCGGCGCCGCGAGGACCGTCCAGCCGAAGTCCTTGAGGAAGCCCCATTCCAGGTTGGTCAGATCGCTGCGAGTCCCCAGAATCGTGACCGGGTTCATGATCGAGGTCACCGACGAGGCGACGTGCGAGCCGTCCAGCGGTACGGGCAGGCCGCTGTTGGCGGCCTCGGCGTAAGGACCGAAAAACTGGTTGTTCTGGTCGTAGCGCGCGAAGGTCGGCTGGCTGTCCAGGAACCCCAGCGAGTGGAGGAACTCATGCCGAGCGACCGTCATGAAGTCGATCTGGCTGTAGCCCAGTCCGGCCAGCGACGAGCCGATATACCAGTTGGACGAGGCGGAGGCGTCGAACCGCATGTAGGCGATGTCCGGCGCGTAATCGTTCGCCCCCTGGCCGCGCATCGAGTCGTTCGCCCCGGGCGAGTAGTACGCGCCCCCCTGGGCGACGCTCCCCGTGCCGGTCAGGTTGTCGCCGTAGGCGTAGACCTTGATGACGTTCGCCGGAACGCTGGTGGTGACCGTCCTGGCGCCCGCGGCCAGATCCAGCGTGTACGACGCCGAGGCGACCGGGGCCAGCGAGTCTCCCAGCCGCGCGGCGATCGCGTTGAGCGTCGATTCCAGGGCGGACCGCCGATCGGCCGTGAAGAAGCCGAGGGAGTCCAGCGAGTAGTCGAACGTCAGCGAGACGGCCATCAAACGCCGTCCCTCCAGCGTTTCGACCACGGGCGTCGTCTCCCGCCCGCGTCGGCGGCGTCCGTTCCCGATCCCCGGCATGCCGTCATCCCCCCTGACGCCCCACGTCAGCCGTCGACGCGACGACCCAAGAATCGTAGCCGATGAACCTCGCCCACGCCCACCAACGTTGACGGATTTCTTCGGAGTCGTGGCGATTCGTCGATGCCGCCCCGGTTGACGCGGCCTTTTCGTGTGAGATAGAACAGCTAGGCTGCCCCTAGAACACCCCCCCTGTAGGTTCGTCTTCATCATGATGCACGCGCGATGGCTGCCGGGCTTGGTAGGCTGGATCGGGACGGTTGCGGCGATGGCGACCGCAAGCGAACCGGCCGCCGACGCGGGACGCAAACTGATCGTCCCCGAGGGCTTCACAATCGAGCGAGTCGCCGGCTCGCCGCTGGTGCAGCGGCCGATCACCGCGGCGATCGACGAGGAAGGCCGGCTCTACGTCGCCGACTCGTCGGGATCGAACGAGAAGGTCGAGATCCAACTGGAGAAGAAGCCCCACCGGATCGTCCGCCTGGAGGACAAGAACGGCGACGGCGTCTACGACGAATCGGTCGTCTTCGCCGAGGGGATGATGTTCCCCGAGGGGACCATGTGGCTGGACGGCTCGCTCTACGTCGCCGCCCCGCCGAGCATCTGGAAGCTCACCGACACCGACGGCGACGGTAAGGCCGACGAGCGCGTCGAGTGGTTCCAGGGCAAGACCCTCACCGGCTGCGCCAACGACCTGCACGGCCCTTACCCCGGGCTCGACGGCCGCGTCTACTGGACCAAGGGGGCGTTCGCCGAGCAGACCTACGGCCGTCCCGACAAGACCCCGTTCGTCACCAGCGCCTCGCACATCTTCCGCTCCCGCCGCGACGGATCGGAGATCGAGCCGGTGCTCACCGGCGGCATGGACAACCCCGTCGACGTGGCGTTCACGGCGACCGGCGAGCGGATCCTCTCGTGCACGTTCCTCCAACGCCCCGGCGGCGGATTCCGAGACGGCCTGATCCACAACGTCTACGGCGGGATCTGGGGCAAGGTGAACCGCGTCCTGGACGCGCCGGTCCACAAGTGGACGGGCCCCGGCGTCATGCCCCCCCTGCTCCACATGGGACCGGCGGCGCCCTCGGGACTGACCTGCATCGAATCGCCGGCGCTCGGCGATGATGTTCAGGGGAACCTCTTCGCCTGCTACTTCAACCTGCACAAGGTCAGCCGGCACGTGCTGACCCCCTCGGGGTCGACGTTCACGACCAAGGATCAGGACTTCGTGACGAGTCCCGACCTGGACTTCCACCCGACCGACGTGGTGGAGGACGCCGACGGCAGCCTGCTGGTGATCGACACCGGCGGCTGGTACAAGCTCTGCTGCCCGACGTCGCAGCTCTCCAAGCCGGATGAGCTGGGCGGCGTCTATCGCGTCCGTCGAAAGGGTGCGGCCAAGGTCGTCGACCCGTATGGCAAGTACGTCGAATGGAAGAAGATGAAAGCGCCCGAGTTCGTTGGGCTGCTGACCGACGCCCGCCCGGCCGTTCGTCGCCGGGCCCTGGAAGCGCTTGGGAAGCTGGGCGTCGAGGCGGTCGGCGATCTGGCCGAGGCGGTCCAGCGATCGCGCTCGGTGGAGGTCCGCCGCAACGCGATCTGGGCGTCGGCCCGGATCGACGCGCCTGAAGCCCGCGCCGTGGCTCGGACCGGCCTGACCGACAGTGATGAGGGCGTCCGCCAGACCGCCGCGGCGGTGGTCTCGCTGACGCGGGACGCCGAGGCGCTGCCGCAGCTCACGGCTCTGATCCTGAGCGAATCTCCCTTCAACCGCCGCGCCGCGGCCGAGGCCATGGGTCGCATCGGCGACCGTTCGGCCGTCCCGACGATCCTCAAGGCTCTGAGCGACGTCACGGCCGACGACCGCTTCCTGCACCACGCCCTGACCCTCGCCCTGATCCAGATCGCCGATCCCCAGGCGACCGCCCCCGCGCTCGGTTCGTCCGAGCCCCGCGTCCGACGGGCGGCGTTGATGGCGATCGACCAGATGGACGGCGGCGGGCTCGACCCGCAGAAGACGGCCTCGCTGCTGGCCGACTCGGATCCGGGCGTCCGCGAGATCGCCGCCTGGATCATCGGCCGCCGTCCCGAATGGGGCCAGGCTCTCGCCGGGTTCTTCCGCGATCGGCTCCGTCTCGCTGATCTTTCACCGGCCGACCGCGCCGCGCTGGAGGGCCAGCTCGCCGGCAACGCCGCCTCGCCGGCCGTCCGCGACCTGCTGGGCGAGACCGTCGCCTCGGCCCCCGACGTCGCCCGCGTCAGCGCCCTGAAGTCGATGGCCCTGGCCCGGCCCAAGGACGTCCCCGCCGCCTGGCTCGCCGCACTCGTCGACGTCCTGCGCAACTCCAACGCCGCGCTCGCCCGCCAGGCCGTGGCGACCGCCCGGGCGCTGGCTCCGCCCGTCGCGACGGCCAGGACCCTGGCTCCTCCCCTGCTCGGCCTGGCCGACCGCGCCGACTTCCCCACCGACGGCCGTCTGGAAGCTCTTTCCGCCGTCCCCGGGGGGCTGACGAAGGTCGAGCCGGCGACGTTCGCGTTCCTGCTGGAGGGGCTCGATCCGGACGGGACCGTCGCCGTCCGCGGCCTGGCCGCCGACGTCCTCTCGAAGGCGAAGCTCGCCCCCGCCCAGCTCGACGCCCTCGTGGCCGCGCTGGCGAAGGCCGGCCCGCTGGAGGTCGACCGCCTGCTCACCGCCTACGACGCCCAGTCCGACGACGCGCTCGGAAAGAAGCTGGTCGCGGCCCTGCTGGACTCTCCCGCCCTGTCGAGCCTCCGCACCGACGCCCTGAAGACCCACCTGGCGAAGTTCGGCCCGGCGACGCGCGACGCCGCCAAGGCCCTGTTCGACCGCCTCAACGCCGACGCCGCCAAGCAACAGGCGAGGCTCGACGACCTGCTCCCGAAGCTGACCGGCGGCGACATCCGCCGCGGGCAGCTTGTCTTCCAGGGCTCGAAGGCGGCCTGCACCACCTGCCACGCCATCGGCTACCGCGGCGGCGACGTCGGCCCCGACCTCACCAGGATCGGCGGCGTGCGTACCGAGCGCGACCTGCTGGAGGCCGTCCTCTATCCCTCGGCCAGCTTCGTCCGCAGCTATGAGCCGGTCGTGATCGCCACGGCCGACGGCAAGGTCCACAGCGGCCTCCTCAAGGGCGAGACCCCCGAGGAATACCTGCTGGTCACCGGCGCCGATCAGTCCGCCCGCATCCCCCGCGGCGACGTCGAGGAGATCCGCCCCGGCACCGTCTCCGTGATGCCCGCGGGCCTCGACCAGCAGCTTTCAACCCAGGACCTCGCCGATCTCGTCGCCTTCCTCAAGGCGTGCCGCTGATCGTCCCCTTCGTCGACGGCTTCCGCCGCCAGACTTCGAGCGTCCCGAATCGAGCCTCCGGCGCATAGTCGCGCCGGACGGCCTCGATCAGTTTCGGCAGTTCCAGTCGATGATCGACGCGCTTCACGCTCGGCTCCCAGACGACGATCGAGTCCGGGCCCGAAGCCTCGAGTTGTCGAGCGAACTCCTCGTCGAGATCCATCCGGACGAGCCACATCCAGCAGATCCCCGAGTCCGCGCGGAACGGCGAGGGTCGACCCGTCGGCCCGTTGACCGGCGAAAGCGGCAGCCGCCTGAAGATGTTGGCGACGACCGTCTCCGGCCCCGTGGATTCGCGGATGTATCTCAGCAGTCCGTTGTAATCGTCCCACGGATGCGCTGGGTGGAAGTAAGGATCGAAGTCGAGATAGGCGCCCGGCGGCATGGACGGCCGGCCTCCCCGGGCCCACGTACAGACCGCATCAAGGCTCGCCGCGAGGCTGCAGTTCCAGGGCTCTCGCAGCGGGACCGATTCGTACATCAGCGCCAGGATCGCCAGTACCCCCAGGAACGCCTTGCGAATCGAGGCGGTTCCCCTCCCCCCTGGAGGAGGAGGGTGGCCCGAAGCGTCGGATGAGGGGGCGACCGGCGGCGCAGGGACTTCCGCCGGAGCGTTCTCAAACCCTCGCCGGTCGTTCCCGCTTCGTGGCCTGTCTTCCTCCTCCAGAGGGGAAGACGTCGGAAGGCCGCCATTCGCGCGCACAGCAGTCCAAACGACCCATGCGACTGGCACCGCCCAGGCGATCGCCGTCACGAGTTTCAGCGGCATCTGGAGATAGCCGTGGTCGACCGGATGCAACGGCCGGTAGACGATCACGCCGCCGAGCGCTGCCAGCCAGACGCGGGCCGTCCATCGCAACGGGCCGCGGATGCTCAGCGCCGCCAACGCGACGATGGCCCCCGCCGTCGTGGGCGTCGCGATCTCTTCTCTGAGAATCATCAGGGCTCGCTCAGGGCTGAACGTGCTGTACGGCCCACCGTAGGAAGCGGTCCGCAGGTTCCGCAGAAGGTCGTCCAGAATCCCAGCGGCGACCAACGGCGCGAAGCCGATCGCGACGAACACGGCAAACGCGCCGGCCCATCCGACGACCCTCGCCGCTCGCCGCCGCCAGGAATCGATCTCGCGCTCATCGCCCCCCTGCCAGGCCGCCAGGGCCATCGCGGGGAGGAATACGACGAGGTGCGGCCGGATCGTGAACGCCGCCGCGGCCGTCGCCGCCGACGCCCATCGACCACCCCTCCCCGGCCACGTCTGCATCGTCATCAGCGCGACGGCGGCCAGGAGCGTTGTATGCCAGTCGCGCTGGGCGACGATCTGGTAGGGGACGTCGAAGTACGCCGCGAGGATCACGAAATACGCCAGCGACCCCGGCAGCATTCCGCCCAGCCGCCGCCGACTCCATTCCAGGAGCACGCCGCCCAGCGCCAGCAGAGTCGCGGCGTCCGCGATGTACGGCAACCCCGCACGTCCCCAACCGAACGCCCGGCCGAGCAGCCAGTGGAAGTAAACGTGCCCCGGGAAGTTGTACGACCGAATATCGCGATACGGCAGGACTCCCAGGCTCCACGACCGCGCCGTGACGGCGTAGGAGTCCTGGTCTCGAGCCCAGGGCCAGTAGGGATAATGCGGGAGGAACGCCGCGAGCCGGAAGACCGTCCAGGCCGCCAGAATGAGGAACAGCCCGCGCCGCAAGAGCCAGGTCGAAGACGACTCGATGAAGTCTCGCTCCCGCCTGCGGAGGTGCGTTCGTTCCACCCCGATCCAGATCAAGGCGACGGCCGCGAGCCCCCATTCGACGGGGTTCTGCACCATCGTCTTCGGCAGATAAGCCGATGCCAGAGCAGGCGCCAGAACAAGCGTCAGCACCGCCGCAGCCAGCCCCACCCCCCAGGCGACCGCGCGTGACAGTCCCAAGGTGCCGTGTCCTCGCGAAGTACCCGACGATCATTGTCTCATCGGCGACTCCACATCATACGGCGACTGGGCTTCCCGATCGACGAGGCGCGTCGGCCGAGCACTCAGCATCGATCCCGATGGCTGAAAGGAGGCGGCAAGGGGGGCCTCGCCGCCTTGAGCGAGAATCGTCGATCGACTCAGGAATTTCTGGGGGCGAAACTGAAGTTCAGGCCGGCGATCGACTGTCCCTGGAAATTGACGTCGTAGTTGATTTCGTTGAGTTGGCGGCCGTCGGTCGGCTGCACAGGGCGAGCGTTGGGCAAAAAGTCGTTGCCGTCGGCGAGGGTCTCGTACTCTTGAAGCTGCGCGAAGTCGAGAGTGATCGGGGTGGCGAAGACCATCCAGTTCAACGGCTGCGCCAGCGGCGGAGTGGTCAGCGACCCCTGGAAGTACCAGCCCGTCATGTCGGTCGGCAGGAGCTTGGAGAAGTCGAGGACGCCCACGTTGCTCCCCGGCGTCGAGGTGCCGGCCGGCGTCTCCGACAGATGCTCCGTCGCCGCCGCGAGGATCGGGTCGAGCGCGTCGTTGTGCGCCCCCAATTGCAGGAAAACCGCCAGGACGGTCGCACCGCCTTCGGCGCTCGTGTTCACGAAGTGGACTTCCATGTTGTACGTGTGGCCGTCGACCTGATTCTCGGACGGGTCGTGGAAATGGAATTCGGTCAGGGAGAACGTCCGGCCGGCCAGCGTGATCGTATCCGGGTTGGCAGCCGTCGCGCCGGGGAAATTGAGCTGGAGCTGCGAACCGGTGTTCGTCATCGACGTCGGCGCGGCGGCGGCGTACGAGACGTTCAGAACCCGGCTCAGATCGGTGGTCGGCCCCACAATGTTGATCGGTGACTGGAACGGCAGCGTCCCCGCCGAGGCGACCGTCCACCAGCTCGTCGGGCCGACTGGCCCCTTCGACGGGTCGCTGTTCCCCGTCCTGTAGTTCCACGACGATCTATCGAAGCCCGGCTCCATCGAGCCCGTCGGGACGGCGTTGGTGAAGGTCGGGGCGACCTGCACCCCGTTGCGCGGGGCCACAGCGCGGACGACGTAAGCGCCCTTGTCGTGGACACGGAACGAATAGCGTCCGCGGGGTCCGGTAAGGACTGTCCACTCGACCTGGCCGTTTGCGTCGACCAGTTGGATCGGCACGCGCCCGAGGGGCCGCCCCGTCGCCGCGTTGGTCACCTGGCCTGAAAGCGTGCTCGTCGCGGCCCCCCCGTGCAACGCAGCCGCCCAGGACGTCACGGTCGAGGCGTTCAGCACGACGCGGCGGTCCAGCGCCTCGACGGTCGGCTCGTAGGCGCCCCGACACTTCCGGCCTGGTTCGCAGGCCCCATACGTTCTCGTCTTCATGGATGACGACTCCAGAAGCCGCCGGAACAGCCGGTCGGCCGATCGGTCGGTTGCAATCCCCCGGAACGACGCCGTCCCGGGATAGCCTGAAACGAGGTGCGCATCGGCAAGACCGAACGCCCCCCATGGAGGCTGAAGCGTGGGAAACCGAGTCAAAATCTGCTTGAGGACACCCCTGAATCTCCCAAACTAAGACTTAATAGACGCTCGCGCTCGATTCCACTCACTTCCCGAGAGGGAAAGCTGTTTTTCTTGAGAATATGGTCCGCTAATGTTCGACATCGCCCTCGACTTCGACCCCATGGCCGAATGGCACCCTCTTTGATCGAGACCCGGCGGCGGCTACCCTGGTTAGCATGGCGCCGATAGGGTCGGTCGGGGCCGACACCATTCCGGGTCCATCGCGAACGGAGGGCGGGTCGATGAAGCGCGAGCGCGACGGTCTGTTGGGGCGCCGAGAGTTTCTGGCGACGGCGGCGGGGGCCTCGGCTTATTCGCTGTTCGTCTTCGCGGACGGGGCCTCGGCCCTCGCGGGGGAACCGCAGCGATCGCCGGAGCAGATCCGAGGCGTCTTCGAAACGCTCGCCCCGAGCGATCCGGCGGCCGTTAAGCGACGGTTCGAGGGCGAGCCGAACATGACGCTCGTCGACCTGGAGTGCGACCTCCTCGTCGCCGGCGGCGGCCCGGCCGGCGTCATGGCGGCGCTCGCGGCGGCGCGACACGGGGCTAAGGTCGTGCTCGTCCAGGACCGCTCGCGGCTCGGCGGGAACTCGTCGAGCGAGGTCAAGATGCACATCGTCGGCGCCAACTGCCATGGCGGCCGGCCCGGCTGGCGCGAGGGCGGCATCCTCGAAGAACTCCGCCTCGACGACGCCGCCAACAACCCCCAGCGCTGCTGGGAGCTTTGGGACCTGCTCCTCTACGACAAGCTGGTCTCCAACCCCAACATCACCCTGATCCTCGAAACCGCCGTCGTCGCCGCCGACGTCAAGGACGGCCGCATCGAGCGCGTCCTCGCCCGCTGCGACAAGTCCGAGCACCTCTACCGGATCAAGTGTCGCTACGCCGCCGACTGCACGGGCGATTCGCGGCTGGCGCTCGAGTCGGGCGCGACGGTCCGCTGGGGGCATGAGGCCCGCGACGAGTTCCGCGAGTCGCTCGCCCCGCCTGAGCCGAACCGTGAGACTGAGGGCTCCAGCATCCTGTTCACGGCTCGCGACTACGGCAAGCCGATGCCCTACAAGGCCCCCGCCTGGGCCCGCAAGATCGGCCCCGAACAGCTCAATCACCGGCCGGTCGGCAAGAAGAGCTGGGAATACGGCTACTGGTGGATCGAGTGGGGCGGCGGCCACGACATGATTCGCGACAACGAGCGGATCCGCTTCGAGTTGCTCTCGATCGTCACCGGCGTCTGGGACTACATCAAGAACTCGGGCAAGTATCCCGACGCCGCCAACTGGGCGCTCACCTGGGTCGGCATGATGACCGGCAAGCGCGAGAGCCGACGCATCCAGGGAGACCACATGCTCACGCAGAACGACTGCATGAGCTTCACCGACTTCGACGACGCCGTCGCCATCGGCGGCTGGCCGCTCGACGAGCATCCCTCGCCGGGCTTCGACGATTCGAGCCAGCCTCCCTACGTCAGCACCAAGCTGGCCGAGGTCTACAACATCCCGCTGCGGTCGCTCTACAGCAAGGATATCTCGAACCTCTTCATGGCCGGCCGCAACGCCAGTTGCTCGCACGTCGCGTTCACGTCGACGCGCGTCATGGCCACCTGCGCCGTGATGGGTCAGGCCGCCGGCACCGCCGCCGCGCTCTGCTCGCGGTACAACCTCACGCCTCGCGAGCTGTATCGCGACAAGCCCAGGCTGAAGGAGCTTCAGCAGACGCTCCTCCGCGACGATCAGACCATCAAGAACCTTCGCGCCGACGACCCGTCGGACCTCGCCCAGCAGGCGAAGGCCTCGGCGTCGGCCGTCGGCGAGGGTTCGAAGGCGGAGAGCGTGCTGGACGGCTTCGTCCGCGACATGCCGGGCTCGCTGGAGCACCGCTGGTCGGCCCCAATGTCCCCCGACGGCGCCTGGCTGGAGCTGACCTGGGCCGAGCCGAAGACGATCAAGCACGTCCAGATCACCTTCGACAGCGGCTTCCACCGCGAGCTGACTCTCAGCTCGGCCGGCCTCGGCGACAACGACCACGGCATCCGGGCCCCCCAGCCCGAGACGATCCGCGACTACCGTCTCGTCGCCGAGACCGCCGACGGCAAGCGCGTGGAACTCGCCCACGTCGAAGGCAACCACCAGCGCCTCCGCCGCCACGACTTCACCCCCGTCGCCGCCTCCAAGCTCCGGATCGAAGTCGCCGCCACCAACGGCGCCGACTCCGCCCGGATCTACGAGGTCCGCGCGTACGGCTGAGCCGAAAATCGGACGAGGCCGATCGCCGACGCAAGGAGGCCGACGTCGGTGGTCCGAACAGCCAGGCAAGGAGCGGCGGATTTCGGATCGAGCGATACCGAAAACGGTCTTCCCCCCTCGCGGGGGAAGACAGATCGCGATGATCAGATGAGGGGGGACGACCGCCGCTGGACGTGCTTCCGGCGTTCGGTTCTCAAGGCGACGCCGATCCCCCCTCTTCCGGCCCTTCGGGCCACCTTCCCCCGCGAGGGGGGAAGGCCGTTATGGAGACCGGATCGGGCTCCACTATCCCAACGGCAAACCGATCTGCCGGGCCTGGGAGGCGGCGTCGCGGGCGCCCCAACGGCGGGTGATGAGGCCGTCGCGGAGAGTGAACCATTCCATCGCGATGAGTTCATACGACTTGCCCGTCGGCGGGTGGCCGAGGAACTCGCCGCGGAACGTCCCGCGCTCGGTGTAGCGGACGGCGACATGGTCGTCCTCGGCGATCATCTCCTCGATGGTCAGGTTGATGGCCAGCCCCTCGATCAACTGGCGCCAGATCGACGCGGCCCGATCCATCGTCCCGGCGCCGAGAACGCCCTGGATCTCCGCGTCAGGGGCGAAGAGGGCGCGGAGGGCGTCGAGATCGCCCCGGTTGAATGCGGCGACGTAATCGCGGACCACCTGCTTGTTCGACTCTTCGGACATCACCCGCGAATCTCCTCCAGTCATCCGATCAGAGACGGACGTGATCGGAGGCGTGGACGCCGCCTCCCCGCCGCCGCCACCAGTCGAGCAGACTCTCAAACCTCAGGTGGTTGCGACTCCGGCCCGTGAGCCCGTCTTCCGAAAGGTCCTCCATATTACGACGAATTCGGGCGAATTCGACGGGGTCCATGTACCAGTTCAAGGTCTCCACGTTGGGCGCGTTCGAGTCGCGCGGGGTGGTGTCGCAGGTGAAGACGACGGATCGGAAAAACTCGGGGTCGTTCTCGCGAAGCCGGCGGAACGTGTCGTGCAGGCCGTTGAGCTGAGCGTCGTTGCGGAAGTACATCGAGGAATCCCGCACATGAGCGAGCCCCTCCACCGGGAGCACCAACGACTGAAGCCCGCCGAAGATCAGCCCGACGGACCTCGGGACGGCGTCCAGGACCGCTTCGATCCGGCCCCACATGGAAGGCGTCGCCCCTGGTTCCGAGGGAGGGGCGGCCAGAACCTCGCGGTCGAGCTTCTTGAGTCGGGCCTCGTTGGGGAACGCGCGGACCTGGATGAACAGAACGCCCGCGGCGTTCTCGGCGAGCCAGCGGGCGTGGCTGGCGACCCACGCGCCTGCGAGGTTCACGCCGTAGTTGTCGTAGTAGCCGGCGTCGACGACGTGCCTCGGCGGGAACGTCGGCAGGACCACGGACGAGGTGACGTACGGGAACGTCGCGCTCATCCGCACCGCCGCCGCCAACCGGAGCCGCTTCCGATCGGTGGGGAACATCCGGAAGAACTCGACGGCTGAGACCGACGCCAGTTCGGGATACTCCAGATCGTAGTCGTCGGGCGTTCGGGCGTTGTCGCGCCGGTAGTCGTCCGCGAGACGACCGGCGTCCTCGACCAGCAACGAGCGGGCGGGCGTGTACGTCAGGTCGGCCAGGGGCAGGTTGCCGATCAACAGCCGGCGGCCGTCCTCGGTCGTGATCGGAGAAAAGACGATCGATGGGACCAGCCCCTGCTCCTCGGCGTCCCGAAGCTGCTCAAAGGTCGTGTCCAGCCCCCGGTCGACGCGCCCCCAGGCTTCCTCCAGAGCGTTGCCGCGGTTATACAGAGCCGTGGGGATCAGCGAGTTGGGCAGGAAGTCGCGAAAGGCGATCTGCCAGGCGATCGGCGAGAGATAATCCGGCGGTCCTTGCAGCGCTCCTCGCGTCCCGACCGGACCGCCCGGCAGCCCGTGGCCGTCGCACTGGGAGACGACGAACCTCGCCGCGCCCAGCATCCCCCCGGACGCCCCGGTGATCAACCGGACGTGGTGCGAGAAATCATCGAGGAAGGCGTCAAGATACCCCAGAACCGTCTCGGCCCAAACTCCCGCTCGAAGGGCGCCGCCGCTGACGGCGACAACCACCAAAATGGGCTTCGGCGAGGGACGCGAAGCGGTCGCGAACGAGCGCCGCCAGTTCTCAAGCCACCGCTCGCGATGCGATGCGTCCCGCAAGGCCGCCGCGGGCGCGGAGGCTCCGTCGGCGAAGTCCAGGGTGCGGCGTTCGAAGCCCTGAAGGTCCACAATCCCCGTGTAACTCGCCGGCATCCCGCCCTGAACGGAGAGCTGTCGCGCGAACTGCTCCAGAGTGCCCGGATAACGGTCGGATAGATCGTCCAGCCGGACCTCGTAGTCGAGCGAACCAACCAGCGACAGCAGCATCGCGGTGGCCGCCGCGATCCCGACCCGCCAGCGCAGCGGGCGAGTCCCAAGCCAGGTTACGGTGGTCGCCAGCAGCCCCAGCGCCGTGCAAAGCGAGAACGCGGCCGGGAACCGCGACCGCAACACGTCCGGGCCGGCGACCCAGTACGGAATCAGAAAGACGGCCGAAAGGACAAGGAACAGGTTCCTCATGTTCGCGTGGGCGTCGAGCCGATCGCGGTCGAGTCTCCAGACCGTCCACCAGGCCGGGTCCTCGCGACGCGCCCAGCGCTTCAGGGCGTGCCAGAGTTCATGGAGCCGGGTCGCCGGTCGAATCGTCGCCAGGGCCCCCAGTGTCGCCGCGCCGGCCGCAATCCCGATCAGCCAGGGCTCATCGACGACCGACTCCGGGACCAAGGGCCTCGCCACGGGAATCAACGCCGGGATCGCCAACGCCAACGTCGCCGGGACGCCGAAGACCGCCATGAACCACGAGAGACGGCCCGCCGCGTTCGACCTTCCCAGCATTCCAGCCGGTCCGCCGTCCGGCGTTCCCCGCATCGACCGGGGGATCGGCAGCCCGCTCGCCCTCGCCGCGGTCGCGAACCGGGGCCAGATCTGATGCTCGGGCTCGTGGCGATGGATCTCGTGATCGCGGGTGAACAACAGATAGACCATCCAGCCGGTGAACAGCGTCACGCCGAACGCGGCCCATCCTCGGGTCGTCGCGTCGAAGTGCCAGAAGAGCCCCGGCATCCCGACTCCCGCGAGACCGCCGTAGACAATCCAGTACACCAGGGCGATCTCCGCCGCGATCAGCAACCCGGACAGGCTCGACAGGCAGAGAGCCCCCAGCACGGGCGCCAGCCTCCACATCCGGCCGACCGCCAGGACGATCACCGCAACCGCCGCCGTCTGCTGCCAGTGGTCGACCATCAAGGCGACTTCGTCCTCGCCCCGGCCGAGGACCCGGCTCCCCAACCGATCCTGAGCGAGAAACAGGCAGATCGGCGCCGTCGCCAGCAAGGCCCCCATCGCGAGCCAGGGGAGTCGTCCCCAGGGCGTCAGCCTCCTCGTCGTCCGAAGCGCCCGTCGGTGCAGCGCGACGACCTGTCGCCGTCGCGTTCCTCGCGCGGGAACCTCCCTGAGCAGCAGGCAGACCGGCGCCGTCGCTAGCAGCGTGATCATCGCGACCAGCGGGATGCGACCCCACGGCCGAGGCCGCAAAACCACCGCCCGAGCCTGCTCATACAGCGCGACGGCCCAGAGCCATTTCGACCCGCGACCGACCTCGCGAGGCGTGGAGCCGATCATGACGCCACCTCCCGAACACGTTGCGATGGCGAGACTCTTATGTGAGACGACACGCAAGGCGCGTCGGTTCAGGGTTTCTCCACAAAGACCGCCACCGATCGCGACGTCGTCTTGTAAGTCGACGCGTCGACCCGCAGCGGCGGGTTCGCGATATTGTCATGGTTTTCGAGCGCGGCCGAGGTGTCGACGACGAGGTGCCAACGATTGCCAGGCAGGTTGGCGGGGAGCGTCGCCGTGATGTCGGCCGAGAACGCGTTATAGGCGACGAGGATCGACGGCGACGCATCAGCGGCCTCCGTCCCATCCAGGCGAAAGGCGATAAAGTGGTTCTGGGTGTTGTCCAGATAGGCGCCGTCGGCCTCCTGACCGTCGTCGCGAATCCAGGTGACGTCCTTAAGGCCGTTGGCGTTGTGGTCCCGACCGTCGAAGAACTCCCCTCGCCGCAGCGCCGCGTGGTCGCGACGGAACTGGAACATGGCTTTCGCGTAGGCGAGGTGATGCGGGAACCTCGTCTGAAGGTCGTAGTCGAGATAGAACCGGTCGTTGTCGAGGTTGAACGGGTTGTTGTTGCCGAGCTGCGAGCGGTACATCTCGTCCCCACCGACGATCATCGGGACGCCGGCCGAAACAAGCAAGAGGGCCAGGCCGGTACGCGCCGCCTGCCGCTGAAGCGCCGGGTCGCCTCCCTGGTCCCACGAGATGTTGCGGTCGTCGTCCGCCCCGCCCGCCGACGGACCAAGCGGGAAAGGCTGGTTGTTTTGCTTGTGCAGGAAGCTGTAGAGATCGCGGAGCGTGAAGCCGTCGTGGGCGACGATGTAATTGACGCCGTTGTAGGGTTTCCGACCGCTGGCCTGGAAGATGTCGGACGAGCCGGCGAACAGGGTGATGAGCTGGGCCGGAGAAACTTCATTGCCGCCGATCCCGAGCTTGTTCTGCTTCTGCCGGATCGGGTAGCGGAATCGGTCGTCCCACTCCGTCCAGCCGAACGGAAACTGGCCGAGTTGGAAGGTGCCGAACCCTTTGGCGCCGTAAGGCTCGGCGATCAGATCGACGCCTGAACCATCGAGACCGCGCGCGGGCAGGTCGGCGACGGCGCGTTTGAGGAAGCCGTCGGTCGAAGAGTTGTCGAAGCTGAAGTCGCCGTGCGTCTGGCTGTTCCCGAGCACAGCGGCCAGATCGAACCGGAAGCCGTCGACCCCCATCTGCTCGGTCCAGTATTTCAGGGAATCGAGGACGAGGTCGCGAGTGACCGGGGCGGCGGTGTTGACGTTCGGCCCCACGCCGTTGTTGTTCGCGTAGTAGCCGTTGCGAAGCCATCGGTTGGGCCGGCCGTCGTCCTGATACGGGGCGTTGTCATCGCGAAGCTCGTAGTACGTCGCGTTGTCGAGGCCCCGCCAACTGAGAATGGAAGCGATGGAGCCGGTCTCCTTGTCGACGTCCCCCTCGCCGGTGTGGTTGTAGACGACGTCGAGGATGACCTTGATCCCCGCGTCGTGGAAGGCGCGGACCATCTGCTTGAACTCGCGGGTCGGTCCTCCCCAGGACTTGTTGGCCGCGTAGCGACGGTCTGGCGAGAAGAAGCTGTCGGGGTCGTATCCCCAGTAATTGTCCCCAACGGCGGAGCCGGGGGTGAGGTCGTTCTGGTCGTTCTGGAGTTCGTAGATCGGGAGGAACTCGACGGCCGTGACGCCGAGATCCTTGAGCGCGGCCGCCTTGCGTGCCGCGCCCGCGTAAGTGCCGCGCTCGGCGGCCGGAACGCCGGCGTCCTGGGCCGTGAGGCCGCGAAGGTGGACCTCATAGATCAGGTCGTCCTTGAGCGTACGCTGGGGATGGACGCCCACGTCGACGGCGACGTCGGCGAGGACGACGCCCTTGGGGGCTATGATGCCGGTGTCGTCGGCGCGATGGGCTGAGCCCGAGAGGTACAGGTCGCCGTTGGGGTGCAACTGGTTGCGGGCGTCGTGGCTCACCTCGCGGGCGTAGGGGTCGAGCAGCAGCTTGTTGGGATTGAAGCGGTTCCCCTTGTCGTCGACGTCCGACACGAACCCGTCGGCGGTCCCCTTCTTCCAACTCGCGACGTACGGCCAGTTCGGCCCCCAGGCGCGGTAGCCGTAGAAGACGGCCCCGGAGAGGCCGGCGCTCTGGAGGTCGGCGGCGGAGACGGTCTTCGACCAGACGTGGGACGTCGGGTCGTTATCCAGAGGGAGGGCGAGTTTCTCCGCTTCCCCCTCGGGGTTCGCGTAGATCCAGACTTCGATGCGAGTCGCCGGAGCGGAATAGACCCGGAAGGTCACGCCGCCCGTGGCGTCGAGCGAGGGCCCGAGCGGAGCAGCGAGCGCGGCGTTGGCGATACCCACAAGCGAGGTGACGACGGCCAGAGCCGTCAAAAGGCGACGGGCGAAGGACCGAGGGAGTCGTCTTGAGAAGGACACGGCTCGCTCCGGAGGGAGGATGTTCGGTTCCCGAATCGGCGAGAGGATTTTTTGCGCTCAGTAGCCGGCTTTCTTGCGGACGTCGGGAAGCGCGGCGACGAAGTAGCGTCCCTGGTTGTCGTCTCGAAACGGACGACCCTCGGCGTAGTAGATGAGGTCGTAAACGACGACGGCCTGGTTGGGCACCTGGACTCCCTGAGTCGTCCAGATCACATGCCCGTGCTCGTCGAGCTTCTCCGTGCGGACGAGGTCGACGGCCGTCTCGGCGAGGGGCGTCGGCGAGTTCAAAATGCGATAACGCGCGATCAGGCGATCGACGACGGGAGCGGCGGCGACGGTGGCGAGGAACTCGTTGAGAGGCCGAGAGGGCTGCACCACGATCGTCGAGTCGATGACGTGGATCTCGATCTGGTAGAACCGGAAGCGGTAGTTCTTGCCCCAGTTGCTGTCGTAGTAGATCCGGCCGCCGGCGTCCTGGTAGGTGAAATAAACTTCCACCCAGTCGGCGTCGGCCGGAATGTCGGCGTCTCCCAGGAGCTTGGGAGCGCGAATGACGGCCATCTGAGGAATATGGTCGGGCTCGCCGACCCAACTGACGAGCCGGGTGGCCTGGAAGGGGGCGTTCTCCTTGTAGCGGAGGTGGGCCTCGACCGGCCGCGCAGGGTCGCCGAATTTGTAGTCGTCGTGGGGAGGGACGACGCGGAACGGGTCGAAGCGGATCAGGGCCGTCGAACCGGCCCGGAAGGCGCCCCGGATTTCCTCTCGGAAGTTCCGGGTGAAGATCATCTGGGCTCTCGAATCGGTTTCAACGTGTTGCACGATGGGTCTCCCTCGTCTGGACCGGGGTCGCTTGGGCGTCGAGAGGCGGCTCGGGCCGGCTCACAGGAAGAGGGCCGTCACGGTGACGTCGGGCAGAGAGTCGAACACCTTGATGAACGTGACCTCGATGCTCGGATTCCAGTAGTAAGCGTCGGCCGCCGAGCCGGTGAGGTTCTCGGGACTGCCGACGTCGGGCAGGGCGGCGCCGCCGACCGACACCGTCGACGGACGGCGAGTCCCCGGCAGGGCGATGAAGTAAAAGGGCTCGCGAGGCGTGAACCCGTCCTTGAGCCGGTGGACGCGAATCTCCTGGCCGCCGGCGACGCTCTTGTGGCTGACCTCGGTGATGCGGAAGACCTCGTTCTCCGCGGCGTCGGTGGTAATCCCGTCGTCCAGGTAGAGGCGGTAGGAGCTGTCCGGCCCGGGGTAGATGTTCAGGGTCAGCGGGTTCTGCGGCAACTGACCCACGTACTGCTCAAGCTCGCGGGTCGGCAGGATCGCCCCGGCGCGGACGTAGATCGGCACCAGGTCGAGGGGCGCGAAGTAGTCGAAGGCGGGTATGCCGCCGGTCACCGGAGCCTCGAGCTTGGCTCGATTGTCCTTGAAGGAGTACCAGTCGCTCCTGGCCGGGAGGTAGACCTGCCGGATCGGCGGGGACGGGGGCGAAGCGGTCTCGTGCTGCTCGATGATCGGGGCGATGAGCAGGTCTCGCCCGACGAAGAACTCGCTGTCGGCCCAGCGCGGGTCGTAGACGTTCGGGTCGTGAGGGTCGTTGACGAACAGAGCCCTGCTGACGGGTACGCCCGTCTGGGTCCACTCGAACATGGCGTCATAGAAGAGCTGAAGGAGCCGATACCGCAGCTCGACGTACTTGCGACAGTTCGTCGGCACGGGCTCCTGGTAGCGGAAGGCCTCCTGGAACTCCTTCACGTAACCGTTGTAGTGGTTGCGGAACCAGGGAAGGAAGGCCCCGGCGTGCATCCAGCGCGTGAAAAGCTCGTAGTTGGTGATCTGACCGACGACCTTCGAGCCTTCGATGCGGCCCTGGCCGACCGATCCGGAACCCGTGGCGAAGCCGCCGATGTCCGCGCCGTTGATCGGGATGCCGGAGAGGCCCAGGTTGAGCACCTGGGGGACGTTGACACGGAGATAATCCCAGCTCGACGGGGAGTCGCCCGTCCAGAGGCCGGCGTAGCGCTGCATGCCGGCGTAACCGCCCCGGGCGATGATGAAGTTGCGCGTCTTATCGGCGACCTCGCTGCGGAGGGTCTGAATTCCGTCCCAGGTCCCGATGAGGAGCGTGAGGGCGTAAGCGTTGTGGATGACGGCGTTGGGCACGGGGGGGCCGGCGTCGGGGTTCTGCATCAGCGACAGCGGGAAGGTCTTCGGTTGAGTCGCTCCCACGACGTTCAGGGCCGGACATGTCATGTCTTGCCAGATCATGTCCATTTTGAGGTCCTGGATCAGGTGCTTGTACTGCCGCCCCCAGGCCTTGCGGACCTTCGCACGCGAGTAGTCGCTGTAGCGCCCCTGGGCGCCCAGCGCCATCGACCCGTTCCTGAACACCTTGGGGGGATAGGCGGTGAAGTAGGTGTTGCTCCCGAAATTGTCGCCGTAGCTGACGTCGCCGAGAAAGAGGGGATCGGGGTTTGAGGGGGCCGGGTCCTCGCCCGGGAAGAACTGGCTCGCGAGCAGACCCCCGGCGGTGTTCATCGCCTGGAGTTGATCGTAGGCCGCCATGTCGCCCTTCTCGTCGAACATATTGTCGGTCAGCAGCGGGGTGATGTTGGTGCTGCACTTGAAACCGTGGTCGTGCAGGCCGGAGAGGTATCGGGCGGCGTTCGGAAACTTGATCTCGCTATGGGTGAAGGTGCGATAGTTGTCCTGAAAGTCAACGTCGATATGAAGGCCGTCGAGCGGGATCGCGGCGGCGCGGTAGCCGTTGGCGGCGGCCGAAAGGGTGGCGGAGTCGAAGTAGCCGTACGCCCCCTGGTGGAAGCCGAAGACGTACTTGGGCGGCATGGGCGACCGGCCGGTGAGCGTCGTGTATTGCGCGAGGACGCCGCGAACGTCGTCGCCGGCCATGAAGTAGTAGTCCATCTCCCCGTAGAGCGCGCCGAAGTAATACTTGCCGTACATATCGGAGTAGTCGCTCGCCCCGATGTTGAAATAGGACTGAGCCGGATTGTCGAAGAAGACGCCGTACGCGTACGGGTCGCCCGCGAAGTCGCCGATCGGGCTCGGATTGACTTCGA
The DNA here is from genome assembly GCF_011065895.1 of Paludisphaera rhizosphaerae. Taxonomy (NCBI): domain Bacteria; kingdom Pseudomonadati; phylum Planctomycetota; class Planctomycetia; order Isosphaerales; family Isosphaeraceae; genus Paludisphaera; species Paludisphaera rhizosphaerae. Next base: position 49,504 of record NZ_JAALCR010000018.1, read on the forward strand.
GCAGCAGCGGGACCGAGCAATACAGGGGCTCGGAGGGATTCAACGGATTGTTCCCCTCACTCTCGGGGAGCGCGGGCGCGCTGTTGTAGGAGAAGTTGTCGAAGTTGAAGAACGTCATCGTGAATTCGTTCTTGAACAACTGGGCGCCCGCCTTCGAGCCGAACCCGCAATAGCGCGCGTTGGCGGGGTAGGTCTTGAAGTTCGCGACGACCTCCTGAAAGGGAATGTAGACGAGGTTGTAGCCCGGCATGTCGGCGCTGATCAACTGGCCGCCGCGGAAGACCTGGATCCCGTACGGCTTCAGGTTGATTCGGACCTGGATCGAGCCGGTGTCGACGTCGAGATGATCGCCCCCCTTGTTGACGACCAGAGAGAGCGGCACGCCCCCCGTCAGGTCGCGTTCGACGACCGCGAAGGAGGTCTCCGTGGTGTAGTCGGGAGTGACGACCGGTCGGAAACGGACCCGAAAGCAAGTCGGCCCGAGGAAGGAGACGCGGAGGCTCATCCCCGGCGTGGACATGTCGAGGTCGATCGCGTCGCCGGTTCGACGCGTGTTGACAATGTCGCCGATCGGCTTCCAGTCGCCGTTGTTCGGCGTAAAGCTGTGGACGTAGACGTACTGATGGGGCACGATTCGGTCCCTTGCTTCTTGAGTGTCGATGCTCGGATAAGTCAACCGGCGCACCGTCGGCGGGACGCCGGGACCAGAGTGGGCGACTCGGTTACTTCGGCAGGTTCTTCTCGGGGTCGGAGCCTGGGTCGTTGAGGCTCGCGGCCCCCTTCACGCCGCGGACGGCGGCGGGAACGGCGGTGGACTTCGGAGCATCCTCCGACTGGGCCTTCATCTGGAGCAACCAGGAGAAGTCGGCGTTGCCCGTGCGGCCGGCGTTGGAGTTGATGCCGAAGATGGGAACCTTGTTCCCTTCGTTCATGAGCAGCTTCCCCTCGGCGTCGCGTTTGAAGCCGAGGCACATGCCGGCCGAATAGTGGCAGCCGACGCAACTCTCCGTGCCGAAGACGAGGGTTGGGTCAGCGACCTGCTTGGGAGGGAGCCGGTCGTCCTGAGCCAGCGGCCCGGCAGCCTGAACGCCGAGTTGGAAGAAGGTTTCCATCGTCGTGTTCGCGACGTAGACCGGGACCATCTGGCCGGGCGTCTTGAAGACGATGCTCTCCGGGGCCGAGTTGTTCCCCGACGGGAAGGCTGGGAAATTCGGTCGGACCGGCCACTGGGCGCCGATCAGCTCGTAATACTGGAAGACGCTCCCCAGGCCGGCCAACGCGCGTTGCGACTCGCGGTTCACCTGCTGAGTGGCGAGCGGAATGGGGATGACGCGAGTCACCTGCACGGGGGTCGTGGTGAGCGACTCGTCCCAGTCGGTCGGCGCGCCCGTCGCGTCGGGTCGGCTGTTCTTGGGGGCGAGCACGTTCGGGATCTTGGTCGGCAGGTCGGGGTTGTTGAAGATCGGACGGAGCCGCTGCTTCTTTCCTCCGATGTGCACGAACGACAGGTCGTTCGTCTGGACGTTGTCGACGTGCTCGAACGTGGCCCAAATCCACTCGGGCGAGGAACGCGTCTTGGTGGCGATGTGCATGCCGACCATCCCCATCGGCACCGGGACCGGATCGGGCTGGGGCACGCCGTCCTTGGTCGGGGCCTCGTTGTGGATGATGTACGACCAGCGGACGAGGAACCGGGAGGGATCGGAGTTCCAGGTCATCTTGGAGGCCAATTGCTTGAAGCCGTCGTTCTTGGAGAAGTCGTAGTCGCGGGCGACGAACGGGCCGTTGGCCTTCTCGTCGTAGGTCGCGAGTTGCTTCCAGGCGAACTTCACCTCGGTCGTGCCGGCCGTGAAGGTCTCGCCGTCGATCTTGTCGCCGTCGACGGGAAAGGAGACGGTGCGGTCCGCGGCGAATCGGGCCTGGCCTTCGAGGCTGTAGAGGCCGTTCCGGCGGATGTACTCGTAGGAGGTGCGGTTGACGTAGACCTTGTAGCGGACCCAGAGGCCCTGCTGGTCGACGAGCGGACCGGTAAACGCCTGAAGTGACTCGTCGACGATCTGGGTCCGGTTCAGGGCGTGACGGTTGTTGATCTTGGAATACATCCAGAGCGTCAAGGGCTCGTAATGGTCGGCCTCGAACGTTCCCGGATAGGCGCCCGACGTCCACGGCTGGGGAGCGGCGCCGTATCGCTGAAAGAGGGAGTTCGCCTCGGCCAACGTCTGCCAGACGCGCGGCCGCCAGGCCCCCTCGACGGCGTCCTGCTTCAGGCTGATCGCTGGATCCGGCTGCCCGTCGGCCTTCGTCGGCCAGTTCATCCCCACGAACAACCGCCACGCGAAGCGATCGAAGATTTGCTGAGCTTCGGGGATGTTGGCGGGATCGTGAATGAAGGAAAAGTCGCCGGTCCCGTCGTTCACGTCGACGGGCAGCTCGGGCTTGAACTCGATCGTTTTCTCAGCCTCTCCCGGCTGCTGGGCGTGAGCCGGTGGAGAAGCGTCGAGGGCGGCGAGGGACCACCCGAGGGTTAACACGGCGGCGAATCCTCGCCCGGCCGTCCGCAAACTCATCCGTTCCGTCCGCGACCACGCTCGAACTGTTGTCGCAGTCATCATCGGCTCCAGAACGCATCAAATGACGATCACTGATTTTACATTCAAATGCAGTCCCCCGGAGGCCGCTCATTGAGAGCGCCCTCGTCGTATCGAAAGGAGAGGAGAGTCGCGCAATCGCTTGCTCGAAGGCGTTCGAACCTCCAGGCCCGCGATCCATCGACCGGCCCGGAATTTCAACCACGCCAAGAATTGCTCAGAGATTAATATCGCGAGAGCAAAGAATTAACAACAAAAATCCTTCTAAATAACAACAAGGCGGCATGGCCTCATATCGGCCGTATCGTCCCATGCGTTAATGCTCCCATCGCCGCGCGGTTCTTGCCCGGTGCGTCAAGACGGTGGAAATCGTGGGTTCCGAGCGAAAACCGGGCACCGGGATCGAGCAAAATCCACGGCCGCATCACATAACCACACACTCAGCGACAGATCGCCGGAGCTTCCGGCCCGTAGCCTCGCGCCATTGTCTGCGGATTTATACGCCGCCACCGTCCATATATTACCGACCAAGCGAGTCGACGGCCGCGAAGGCGGACTGAACCGGGATCGGGCGATCGGGCCGGATGGGCGGCGGAGTGATCTTCTTGAGGCGGAGGCGAACGTCGTCGAGGTCGCGACCGCGCGTTCGTCGGCGGAGAGCCTCTCAGCGATTCGTCGAGAGGACCGATGCAAAGCTTGGTCGGGGCCTACCTCTCGTCCAGCAGGAGATTGCCTCATCCTGGACGAGGGGGAGTCTTCAGGCGCGGGCTCTCGATCGCGCCCGGCAGTCGGACGCTGCGCGGGGCTCTGTCACACGAGAGGAGAAGCGTCGTCACGAGCCTTTCGTACGCCCTCGGCGGGGCGGTCGGCCGTTCAACCGGCCTTCCTCGCGGCCTGGGCTCCGGCGACGGCCGCGTTCATCAGCTTTCGCCAGGCCTCGAAGATCTTCGCGGTCTCGACGGCGGTGGCCAGGGGGCGGACGGCGGAGGCGTCGAAATCGACGTACAACGGCTTGGCGAGCGCGGGCTTGAAGTCGGGGTTGGGCGTGTTGAACTGAGCCCCGATCGACGTCCGCCAATCGGCCAGCTTCAACTGCATCACCTTCGCACGGTCGAGGTTCCTGGCGGCGAGGTTGGTCCGTTCGTCGGGGTCGGCGGCCAGGTCGTAGAGTTCGAGATGGCCGTCATCGTAATACTCGATCAGCTTCCAGTCGCCTTCGCGGATGGCGCCGGCGGGCTTGCTCCCCTGGTTCGTGTAGTGGGGGAAATGGAAGGCGAAGGTGCGAGGCGATCCGGCCGATCCGCCTCGCAGGCGGGGGGCGATGCTCAGGCCGTCGAGACCCGGCTCAGCCGGCGCGGGGAGGCCGCAAAGCTCCATCAGGGTCGGCGTCAGGTCCATGTTGACCGTCGGCTCGGCGATCACCGCCGAGGGGATCCGTCCCGGCCATGAGACGATCAGCGGAATCCGCAGACCCCCTTCATAGAGATAGCCCTTGCCCGCGCGGAACGGCGTGTTGTGGGTGGAAACCACGCCCCCTTCCAGGACGTGGAGGCCGCCGTTGTCGGACGTGAAGATCACGACGGTGTTCTTCGTCAGGTCGTTCTTCTCGAGCGTCGCCAGGATCAGGCCGACCGTGTCGTCGAGCGTCTCCAGCATCGCGGCGTAGACGGGGTTGAAGGCGTCGGCGTGCTTGGGGATCAGTTCGGGCTTCGCGGCGAGCCTGATGTGGGGCGTATGATGCGCGACGTAGGCGAAGAAGGGCTCCGCCTTCCGACGTTCGATGAAGTCGATCGCCCGATTCGTGATCGCGTACTCGTTCTTGCCCCCCTCGGTCGCCGACGGCTCGGAGTCGCCGCCCGGCAGGAACGCCTCATCGAACCCCTGATCAGTCGGATTCGAGCCCTTCGCATTGCCGAGGTGCCACTTCCCGAAGATCCCCGTCGCGTAGCCGGCCGCCTTGAACCGCTCCGCCAGGGTGACCTCGGACGAGGGGAGGTTCATGGTGATCTCAGGATGCAGCAGCTTCTGCGACGGGGCGTTCGGCCGGCCGGGGAGGAACGTGGTGATATGCACCCGCGCCGGCGCCTTGCCCGTCATGATGGCCGCTCGCGAGGCCGAGCAGATCGAGAGGCCGCAATACGCCGAGGTGAATCGCGCCCCACCCGCCGCCAGACGATCGAGGTTCGGGGTCGGCTGGTCCTTCCGCCCGTAGCAGCTCAGGTCGTCCACCCCCAGGTCGTCGCACAGGATGAACACCACGTTGGGCCGCTCCTGCGCCCCGGCCGAGGCAGCGGCGAACAGGAAGGCGATCGAGACCGGTAGGGCTCGGAACGGGTTCATGAGTTCGCTCCTCGGCGGACGTCAGGAGAGGACAGATTCGCGACCCCAGAGCCTAATGGCCCTACGACCCGTTGAAAAGCCTCCCCCAATCCGATCCACCGCCTTCGAAACGAGGACGGCGGCCCCGGATGCCTTGTCTCATCCGGGGCCGCCGCGACCAGGACGGTCATTGGGAAATGATGCGGAAGGTCGCCGACGCCGCAAGCCTCGGCACTTCCGGGGAGGGACCACACAACGCCGATGCCACTCTGAGCGTTGCGGGGTATTTTGCAATTGAGATTCAGTCTCAACACATTGAATATATCCAGCGGCTTAACCCGAATCAAGAGGGGAATCGAGGAAATTCCGCCACGGTGAGGGAGGGTGGGCCGGGCTGCGGGAGTGGATTGACGGAGCCCTGCGACGGCCTTAGGCTGCAGGTCCCCGCCGGTTGGTCGCCGGCCGCTGATCCGCCCCACCGTCGGAGCCCTGTCATGCCCTCGCGACGATTCCTCCTCGCCCTGGCGGCGACCGTTCTGGCGTCGATGGGAGCGGACGACCCGAAGCCGGCCCCTGCCCCGACGCCTCCGGCGCAGGCTCCCTCGCGGATGACGATCCCACCGGGGTTCTCGGTGAAGCCGTTCGCGGCCGAGCCCGACGTCGTCCAGCCGATCGCCTTCACCATCGACCCGAAGGGGAGGCTCTGGGTGGTGGAGAACTACTCGTACCCCATCTGGCTCAAAGGCCCGACGGGCAAGGACCGGATCCTGATCTTCGAGGACGCCGACGGCGACGGCCAGTTCGACTCCCGCAAGGTCTTCTACGAAGGCGGCACGAGCTTCACGGGGATTGAGCTGGGCTTCGGCGGCGCCTGGGTCTGCGCCACGCCCAACCTGCTGTTCATCCCCGACCGTGACGGCGACGACGTCCCCGACGGCGCGGCCGAGGTGGTCCTGGACGGCTGGGACGTGAAGGCCCAGCACAACATGTTCAACGCCCTGAAGTGGGGCCCGGACGGCTGGCTCTGGGGATGCAACGGCATCCTGTCCAACTCGCGCGTCGCCGCTCCGGGGACGCCCGACGCCGACCGCACGGCCATTAACACGGGCGTCTGGCGGTATCACCCCACGCGGAAGGTCTTCGAGGCCGTCGCCCACGGCACGACGAACCCCTGGGGTCTGGACTTCGACGACCACGGCGAGGCGTTCATCACCAACTGCGTGATCCCCCACCTGTTCCACGTCGTCCCCGGGGCCCGCTACGACCGGATGTTCGGCGAGGACTTCAACGCCAACACCTATCAACGCATCCACACCTGCGCCGACCACCTCCACTGGGCGGGCGGCGACTGGACCGAGTCTCGCGAGGGGGCCGGGCACGACAAGCACAGCCAGGCCGGCGGCGGCCATGCGCACGTCGGGGCGATGATCTACCTGGGCGACCAGTGGCCCGACGCCTACCGCGACGCCGTCTACACGTTCAACATCCACGGCCACCGGGTCAACCACGACCGCCTCGAACGCAAGGGGTCCAGCTACGTCGCCCACCATGAGCCCGACCTCCTCCGCGTGGACGACGTCTGGTTCCGCGGCCTGGAGCTGAAGTACGGTCCCGACGGATCCGTCTACTTCACCGACTGGGCCGACATCGGCGAGTGCCACGAGAACGACGCCGACAACGCCCACCGCGAGAACGGCCGCATCTACAAGATGACCTACGGCGAGCCCAAGCCCGTGAAGGTCGACCTGTCGAAGCAGTCCGATGAGCAGCTCGTAGCACTTCAATCCCATAAAAACGACTGGTACGTCCGCACGGCTCGCCGGCTGTTGCAGGAGCGGGCCGCGAACGGCGACCGCATGCTCAAGACCAGCGTCATACGGCAAGATGTGGTAACCGGCGGCCCCATGGCCAAGATCCCCGTCATGTTGAGAGAGGCCTTCCACGACGCGGCCGACTCGCCCCGCCGGCTGCGGATGCTCTGGGCGTTGAACGCGATCGGGGCTCTCGACGAGGACGCCCTGTTCGGCCTGCTGACCCACGCCGACGAGTCGGTCCGCGGCTGGGCCGTCCGGCTGCTGGTGGATAACACGTCCGTCGCGCCGGGCGTCGTGGCGAAGCTGACCGAACAGGCGAAGGTGGATAAGTCTCCCCGAGTCCGGCTGGCGTTGACCTCGGCCTTGCAGCGAATCCCCGTCGCCGACCGCCGGCCGCTGGCCGAGGTTCTGGCCACCGCGGAGATCGACCCGGCCGATCCGATGCTGCCGCTGATGACCTGGTACGGGATCGAGCCCCTGGCCGCGTCCGAGTTCGACCGCTCCGCGGCGCTGATCCCGACCGTCAAGCTGCCGATGCTCCGCAACTTCCTGGCCCGACGCATGGTCGCGGTCGACCCGTCGAAGGCCCTGGGCGCCCTCGCGCCGGTGCTGGCGCTCGACCGCGACGACGTCCGTTCGGACGTGCTCGACGGCGTCCTGACCGCCCTCCGGGGCCGAAAGAAGGTCCCCCGGCCTGAGGGCTGGAGCGACCTCTACGCCGGGCTCTCGGCCGTGAAGTCGTCGGCGGTGCTTGACAAGGTCCTGCTCCTGGCCGTGATCCTGGACGAGCCCAAGGCGGTGGAGGCCCTGCGGACCGTCCTGCTGCAACCGACCTCCGACGCTTCCCGCCGCGCCTCGGCTCTGTCCACGTTGGTCGAGCGTCGGACGCCCGGACTGGAGCGGGACCTCCGCAGCCTGCTGGACGACCCTTCGCTCCGCGCCGCGGCCATCCGCGGCCTGGCAGCGTACCCTGATCCCGAGACGCCGAAGGTCGTTCTGGCCCGCTACCCCGCGCTCGCGGCTGCCGAGCGGGAGAACGCCGTCGCCACCCTGGCCTCGCGGCCGGCCTGGGCGATGGCCCTGCTGGACGCCGTCGAGCGCGGGACCGTCCCGCGCCGGGAGGTGAGCGTCCCGATCGCCCGCCAGATCCTGGCCCTCAACGATGCCCCGCTCGCCCGCCGGCTGGAGGCCGTCTGGGGGAGCGTGCGGGCGACCTCGGCCGACAAGGCGGCGCTCATCGGCAAGTACAAGTCGGTGCTGGGCTCGGGCGAGTCGAACCCCTCCGCCGGCCGCGCGGTGTTCCGTCGCACCTGCTACAACTGCCACAAGCTGTTCGACGACGGCGGCGACGTCGGCCCCGAGCTGACCGGCTCCGACCGCCGCAATGCGGACTACATCCTGGAGAACGTCCTGGACCCCAGCGCCAGCGTGGCCCGCGAGTACACCGTGACCAACGTCGCCACCGCCGACGGCCGCCTGGTCTCGGGCATCCTTCGCAGCCAGACCGACGCCGTCCTCACCATCCAGACGGCCAACGAACGCCTCCTCATCCCCCGCGAGGACGTCGAGGAGATCAAGACCTCCAAGCTCTCCATGATGCCCGAGGGCCAGCTCGAAGCCCTCACCCCCCAGGAGATCCGCGACCTCTTCAGCTACCTCGCCTCCCCCGGCCAGGTCCCCGCGCCGAAGTGATCGCCGGACGGCTTCGGTTGGGTTCGCTCGCGCAACGCCCAAACGGCCTTGCGCCCTCACAACGTCTTTTCAAAGAACGATTTACCGCGATCCGCAACGTCTCGACTTTTGGCTTCGCTCGGCGACTTTTGAAGTCTCTGGCCCCGCCGGCCACCATGCCCACGCCCGTCGTGGGCATGCGCCCGATGCCGGCCGCGCCATCGCCCCATGCCGACCCTGGCCCGCCCGGAGTCTTGAGCCCCTCACCTATATAGTGGCGCAGAATCCACAAATTTGATTTGCGGACCCCGTCGCAAGTAGGCCGGATGTCATGGCCATGCATCGACGGAGGACCATGATGTTCATCCCTTGCGATCGGCCGGGGTCGCTGTACGATGGGCCCAGCTCTTCTGATCCTGTACGGTCTCCTCTCCCGACTCGAGGCCACCATGAAGCGACTGGCGACCGCGATCCTCGTCCTCGCCCTCACGGCCGTCCCTTCCCGAGGCCAGGTCGCTCCGGGTTCCTACCCCGAGCTCGCCGCAATCCGCGAACGGATGCAGCCGCTCGTCGAGAAGAAGGAAGTCGCCGGCGTCGTGACCCTCGTGGCCACGCCCGAGGGGATCGTCCACCTGGGTGCGACCGGCGAGGCGGACATCGCCGCGGGCCGGTCGATGCGACCGGATTCGATCTTCTGGATCGCCTCGATGACCAAGCCGATCACGGCCACCTCCGTCCTGATGATGCAGGACGAGGGCAAGTTGTCGGTCGACGACCCGGTCGAGAAGCACCTGCCCGAGTTCAAAGATCTCAAGACCGTCGACGGCAAGCCGGTCCGGCTCACGATCCGCCACCTGCTGACGCACACCTCGGGCCTGGGCGAGGCCTCCCCCGCCGAGGCCCGCGAGATCAAGGACCTGGCCGGCCTCACGCCGATCTACGTCAAGAAGCCCGTCCAGTTCGAGGCGGGGTCGAAGTGGGCCTACTGCCAGTCGGGGATCAACACCGCCGCCCGAATCGTCGAGGTCGTCTCAGGCCTGCCGTTCGACCGGTTCGTCGAACAGCGCCTGTTCGCCCCGCTGGGTATGAAGGACACGACCTTCTACTTGACCGAGGAGCAACTCCCGAGGTTGGCGGCGTCGTACCGCCGGAGCAAGGAGGGAGACCTGACCCCGACGCCTGTCAGCATCCTCTACGGCAAGTCGGCGACCAGCCGCGACCGCTTCCCGGCGGCCAACGGCGGCCTCTTCTCCACGGCCCCGGATTACGCGCGGTTCTGCCGGATGATCCTGAACGGCGGCGAGCTGGACGGCAAGCGGTACGTCAAGCCGGGATCGGTCGCGCTGATGACCTCGGTCCAGACGGGCGACCTGAAGACCGGCTTCACCCCCGGCAATGGCTGGGGGCTGGGCTGGTGCGTGGCGCAACAACCTCAAGGCGTCACCGCCGTGCTCTCGCCCGGCTCCTTCGGACACGGCGGCGCGTACGGCACCCAGGCGTGGATCGACCCGGTGAAGAAGCGGGCCTACATCCTGATGATCCAGCGGGCCGACTACCCGAACTCCGATGCGTCCGAGGTCCGCAAGGCGTTCCAGGAGGCGGCGGCCGCCTCGTTGACCGAGGCGAAGTGAGCGACGTCGGTCGCGCCGCGCGACACTCCTTGTCCCTCAGCCTCTTCCACTTGATGACCAGATGATCCGGCGGCAGTTTGATCAATATGACGCCGTCCCAGGCGGGTCGTCGAACTTCATGCCATTCCCCCTGGGCCCTTCCGATCCCCATTACCAGCGCCATCGCCTTGTGCCAGGGCCGCGGGAGGACGGCTAGGGCGAGGGTAGTGCGCGTCGGGTCTTGCCAGATATCGCTGCGTGCTGGATGCGGCCCCCTGCGGGCGGGAATCACCGAGGATCCTTGAAACGCTGTGGCTTCTACGTTTCCATAGGTCGGACGTCGCTCGTCGAGAACACCGACCCGTGATACGGAAAGGCCGTGCATCTATGAACGCAGAATCGAATCTTCATCGCCGTGGTTTTTTGGGTGCGGCGGCGGTCACGGCCGGCGGGTTGTTGGGGCCGGGATTGAGGATCTTGCGGGCGGGCGAACCGGGGAAGGTCGGCGAGACGCCGCATTTCTGGTATCGCCTCGCGCCGGAGGGGCCGTACATCGACTCGCAGCGCGGGGATCGGGCCTTCGGGTTCAAGGACGATCGGATCTATCTCTCGGAAGACAACGCCAAGACGTGGAGCCGCAGCGCGTCGTTCCCCGAGGCCGAGAACATCACGTTCAGTTGCTTCCTCAAAGATGGGAACATCCTCTTCGCCACCCGCGAAAAGTTGTTCCTGAGCACGGACGGCCTCCAATCCCACCGCCAGATCATCGTCAAAGACCAAAAGGGCGGCGACTACCTGCCGCACACGCCGAAGGACCCGAACCTGCCCGGTTGGTACTTCCACCCGCTCGACGGCGTCCACACCTGGGACGTGGACGGCCGCGAGATGCTCGTCTGGGGCAACTACTGCAACGTGGTGGGCGGCCCCGTTCCGGTGAACATCTATTACTCGGTCGATGGCGGCAAGACCGTCAAGATCGCCTACTCCTTCGGGCGGAACCCGTCATTCCAGGAGAAGGGCGTCGCCCCCGGATCGTTCCTCGGCGATCCTGCAAATCCGGCCGTGGCCCGGCACGTCCACTGCGTGTCGTTCAACCCGGCGGAAAAGGCCTTCTACGCCTGCACCGGCGACATCGACCGCAGTGCCGGTCACGAATGCCACTGGCTGCGCGGGGAGTATGACGCGAAGGCCGACGCCTGGTCGTGGAAGACCCTCGTGTCGGTGAACTCGAACTCGCGGTACAAGTCCGGCGGGATCAACTTCGTCGACGGCCAGGTCTACTGGGCGGCCGACGCCAACGGTCCCAAGCCGGCGGACCAACCCTACGACCGGGGCGTCTTCCGATGCGCGCCGGCCGACATCGCCGATCCGTCCAGGCACACCCGGCTGTTCGCCGCCCCATTCGAGATGGCCAACATGCTCATCCAGGACGGCGTCATGTTCGCCGGCCATTGCGCCCCCGCGTCGACGCTCAAGACGGGCATCGCCTACTCGCCGGACATGGGCAAGAGCTGGGTGGAGTACGACCTGGCCGAATACGGCCCGCGTTCCCCGGTCCGCTTCCAGACCAAGAACGGCGAAGGCTGGTTCCGAATGGACCTCCGCAAGGGATGGATCGACCGCGGCGAGGTCCTCTTCCTCAAGCCCAAAGCCTGACGCCCCCCTGCAACAACCTCACGACGTCCTGGTCCCGCCGACGCGCGGAGCAGGACGACGGCATGGGGCTGATCTCGTCGCATCACGCCCTGGCGCGTTCGTGCGTCCCGGGCGACGAGCGAATTGGGCGTGGAGATGAACATGTCGGTCCTGGATTACTTATTCGGGCGCCCTCTGGCCAGCGATGAGGAGGGGGAGCAACGAGTTGGGGTTTGGGCGGGGGTTCCGATGCTGGGGCTCGACGCCCTGGCTTCGGCCGCCTATGGACCGGAAGCGGCGCTGACGCTCTTGATCCCGCTGGGGATCCTGGGCGTCAGCCACATCGTCCCGATCATCGCCCTGATCATCGCCTTGCTCGCGGTCGTCTACGTTTCGTATCGACAGACGATCGCTGCCTATCCTCACGGCGGCGGCTCCTACACCGTCGCTCGCGAGAACCTGGGAACGGCCGCGGGCCTGGCGGCGGCCGCCGCCCTGATGCTCGATTACGTCCTGGTCGTGGCGGTCGGGATCTCGGCGGGAGTGGGGGCTCTCGTCTCGGCCGCTCCGGCGCTCCAGCCCTACACGCTTCTGCTCTGCCTCGTCATCCTGGCCACGATCACGGGAATCAACCTCCGTGGCGTGCGCGAATCCGGCCTCGCCTTTTCGGTCCCGACTTATCTCTTCGCGATAACCATGCTGGCCATCCTGGCGATCGGCCTGGTGAAGACCGTGGCCGCCGGAGGAAGCCCCACGGCGATCGAACCTCCGGCGCCGCAGGAGTCGACGGCCGCGGCGGCGGGGCTCTGGATCCTCGTCCGCGCCTTCGCCAGCGGCTGCACGGCCATGACCGGGGTCGAGGCGGTCAGCAACGGCGTCGCCGCGTTTCGCGAACCGACCGTGGTCTACGCCCGTCGCACGCTTACGGTGATCATCGTGCTCCTGGGAGTGATGCTCGCCGGGATCGCCCTGCTCTGTCGGGCCTACGGCATCGGCGCGACCGAGCCGGGGAGCCCCGGCTACCAGAGCGTTCTCTCTCAGCTCGTGGCCGCCGTCGTGGGCCGAGGCATGTTCTACTACATCACGATCGGCTCAGTGCTGGCCGTGCTCTCCCTCTCGGCGAACACCGGATTCGCGGACTTTCCCAGGCTTTGCCGGGTGATCGCGCAGGACGGCTATCTCCCCAACGCCTTCGCGCACCGGGGCCGTCGTCTCGTCTACACCTGGGGGATCCTCGTCCTCGCCGCCCTCGCGGGGGCCCTGCTCGTCGTCTTCGACGGCATCACCGACCATCTGATTCCGCTGTTCGCCGTGGGCGCGTTTCTGGCGTTCACGCTCTCGCAGGCCGGCATGGTGGTGCACTGGCGGCAGGTCGGCGGCCCGCACGCGGACCGATCCGCGGCCGTGAACGCCGTGGGCGCGTGCTGCACGGCCGTTACGCTCGTCGTCGTCCTCGCCTCCAAGTTCGTCGAAGGCGCCTGGATCATGGTCCTGCTGATCCCGACCCTCCTGGCGTTCTTCGTGGGGATCCGGGCTCATTATCGGGGTGTGGCGAAGGAAGTCGCGACCGACCTCCCGCTCGACGTGGGGGGCCTCCAGCCTCCCCTGGCCCTCGTACCGATCCGGGGCTGGAGCTCAATCACGCGGAAGGCGCTCCGGTTCGCCCTGAAGGTCTCTCCAGAGGTCTACGCCCTGCACGTCGCGGACGACGAGAACGCCATGCTGGCTCTGGAAGAGAACTGGGCAAAGAACGTCCGTGAGCCGGCGAAGGCGGCAGGCCTCATCGCCCCCCAGTTGATCGTCGTGTACTCCCCCTACCGACTCCTCTACGCGCCGCTGAAGCAGGCGGTTTCAGACCTTCAGGCGGCCCACCCTGGCCGAGATCTGGCGGTCGTCGTCCCCGAGTTGGTCGCCACGCGGTGGTATCATTACCTGCTGCACAACCAGACGGCCACGGCGATCAAGTTCTACCTGCTCCTGAGCGGCTTCCGCCGGGTGTTCGTCGTCACCGTTCCGTGGTACCTCTCGGACGGCTCGCCGGCTCCGCCGTCGACGGAGTCGCCCATCCGCTGAGGCCAAGCCCGGCGGGGGCGTGACGTGACGCTCCGCCCCCGCCTTCGCCTTCGCGTCAAACGTCCAGGCTGTCTCCCAGGCCGCCGTAGACGAGGTTCTTGACCATCGGCAGCGAGTAGAACTCGTGCGGGAAGCCGAGCGGGACGCGGCTCACCGCGTTGAGGCGCTGGAGTTGGGATTCGTCGAGTTTCACGTCGAGGCAGGCCAGGTTGTCCTGGACCTGCTCCAACCGTCGGGCGCCGATGATCGGGATGATGGGGATCGGACGGTGTCGCAGCCAGGCCAGGGCGACCTGCGCGGGGGAGCGACCGACCTCGGCGGCAACGGCCAGGACCTCGGCGACGACGGCGTGCGCCTGGTCGTCGGTCCGCTGCCACTCCTTCATCATCTCACTGTTCAATCGCGCGTCGGCGCCGGCCTTGTTTCCGACGTACTTGCCGGTGAGCGCGCCGCCCGCCAGGGGGGACCAGGCCGTCACGCCCAGCTTGAGGGCCTCGGCCATCGGCAGCAACTCGCGTTCGACGGTTCGTTCGAGCAGGCTGTACTCGATCTGCAGGCCGACGAACGGCGACCACCCGCGCAGCTCGGCCAGGGTGTTGGCCCGGGCCACGGCCCAGGCGGCCATGTCGGAAACGCCGGCGTGCAGGATCTTCCCCTGGCGGACCAGGTCGTCGAAGGCCCGCATCACCTCTTCCAGCGGGGTGATCCGATCCCAGATGTGCAGCCAGTAGAGGTCGATGTAATCGGTCTGCAAGCGTTTGAGGCTGGCCTCGACGGCTCGCATCATGTTCTTGCGCTGGTTGCCGGCGTTGTTGGGATCGTTCCCGGGCATGGCGTTGGTGTACTTCGTCGCCAGAACCACCCGGTCGCGGTCCCCCTTGAGGAATTCACCCAGCAGCGTTTCACTCGCGCCGTTGGTGTAGACGTTGGCCGTGTCGATGAAGTTGCCGCCGGCCTCGAAGAAGGCGTCGAGGACGCGCCGCGACTCGTCCTTCGACGACCCCCAGCCCCACTCCTCGCCGAACGTCATCGTCCCCAGGCAAAGCTCCGAGACGCGCAGACCGGACCCGCCCAGCAATCGGTATCGCATCAACGTCTTCTCCTTGATTTCGACATGGCCGGGCGGTCGTGAGGCTGCCTTCAGGCGTCGCGCCCCCCGGGACGCGTCAGGACGCCCACGATGCGGTCGAAGGCCGCCGCCTCGTCGGCGGAGAGGCGCCCCAACCGCTCGCCGAAGCTCCGCCCCATGGCCTCCTCGACGCGCCTGAGCGCCTTGACTCCCGCGGGCGTCCGGACCAGGCGGAACTTCCGCAGGTCCCCCGCCTCCACCCGACGCTCCAGGAAGCCCCCGGCCTCCAGTTGGTTGATCAGGTACGTCACCGTCGGCCGCGGCAGCAGCAGTTTTCCGGCCAGCTCGGCCGGGAACGGATGCTCCTCCACGGCGTCCAGCAGGAAGTACGCCTTCACCGAGATCCCCAGAGCCTCGAAAGTCGACTCCGAGTCGTCGATGATCGACTGCAACAGCCGCCAGAGGTCGGCCAGCGTCCCGTAGGCGTCACGCCCGCCCTTCTTCCTTCCGTTCGGCATGGTACGCCCGCCTGATTCCGAAGTCAAATAGTTCAACTATTGAACTTTCTCCGCGCGCCGACCCATCCGATCGAGCGGCTCGCTCCTGGAAAGCATACACCAGGGCCTGCGATTACATGCGTTTCCCCTGCTTGCTCGGCCGATGAAAGTGCTTCGCGAGGGCGGGAGGCGTCGGCCGGACCGTGACAAATGCGACCGGAGGCCGTTGACTTGAACTGCCGTTCGTTTCCCGATGTCCCGGGATGGCGTAGGATCGTCGTTGCGTGCGTCACGACCCATCAGGGCCGACCCCAGCGGGTGGGGATCCATGCAGCTTCCGATTCATCACCGGCCGGGTTTGCTCGTGCTGACCCCGGCGTTCCTGGCCCTCCTCTGGGTCGGGCTCGGGATCCTGCTCCTTCTCGCCCGGGGCGATCTCGAAGCCTTGCTCCGCAGGGACTTCGGCGAGCACGCCCGGCCCGACGCCTTCGATCACCTGAACGGGGTCTCGACGGCCTTCTGGATCGCGCACACCTGCCTGACCGTGGTCGCGATCGCCGCGGCCCGATCTCGGCGGACGGACGTGCTCGTGGTCCTTCTGATCGGCCCGCTCATCGCCTCGGGGATCTCCCTGCTCGGCCAGAGCTGGTCGGACCCGAACTGGCTCGTCGTCGCCGCCGTTTGCACGATCGGCTGGCTGGCGTCGACGGTCGTCGGTGCGACGTACTGGGCCTTCCGACCGACGGCCCGTCTGAATCGAGGCGACGGATAGGAGTTTCCCGCCGACGATTCTCGAGAAAACACGACCAGCGCCCTTGAAACCCGGGCTCGCGCGCATACCGTCTTTCTGCCTAATAAAACGCTGCATCAGCCCCCCCGGCGGAAGGCGGCGGCGTCAGCGTCGAGCCAGGTCCGGAATGAATCTCGGGCCGGCTCCGGTCTCGGATCCCTGGTCCGAGGCGGCAACGCCGTCGGGTTGCGACCTCTCCCAACCATCGACCACGCCATCCGCCGACGGACGAACCATGCCGTCACCCCGACTTCGGTCGCGGTCGCGCCCCCCCGTGCGCCCGACGACCCAAGGTCACGGGGGCCATCGCGCAAAAGGAGATTGCGATGCAACACGAATCGTTTCCGGACGAGCATATCGAGGGACTAGAAGATTACGTCGTCGTCTTCAAGGAAGGGCCGAACCACGGCTACGTCCTGCGCGGGGACGATGAACTGGCCGGCATCCGATGGATGACGGGCGACACCGGGCTGCTGCCGAACGTGGGAGACCTCTTCCAGAGCCCGGTGATGTCCATCACGATCGCCGCGCAGCGGTCCGTCGACCGCCGAAAGCTCTGGATGGCGCTCGTCAAAATCGGCGAATCCGGCGCGAGCTACGCCGCGTACCGCGTCGAGTCGATCGTTGAAGGCGTCATCGTTCTGAGGCATGTTCCCGACGCTTGACATCGCATTGCATCTACATTCGTTATTACGTCTGCATTGACATTTTCTCATGACATTTCACATCTGGAGAGGGCGTAGCATCGTTGCCCGCGCCGTCCCGCCGTGGTAAGCCTGAGGCTGGAAAGTCGTTCGATCGAAGTCCGGCCGGTTCATGAGGTGAAGATGTCGTTCCCGTCACGCACCAAGGCCCGCCCGTCGTCGTCGCCCGCAGCGCGGCTGCGGTGGGCCGTGGGCCTCTTCGTCTGCTCGTCGTGGGCCTACGGGGCTGATGGGAACGTCGCCGCGCCTCGGCCTTCGGCGAGCGCCGTGAGGCTGATCGGGGGCGAGGCGGTTGAGTTCACGTCGGGCACGTCGCCGGTCCTGAGCGCGACTCCGAAACCGACGCTGGGAACGCGAGATTTCGCCGTCGGGCTTTCGTTCCGATCGGACGAGACGGCCACCCAGGATCTGGGCGACCTGATGAGCCTGTGGGACGCGAAGACGCGGCACGGCTTCACTCTCGGCCTGCGCAACAATACGGGGAGCACGACCAGCCAGGCCAACTGGCGGCAGATGCAGTTCGGGATCGACGCCGGAACGACGCCGAACTGGCGCGACGAGGGCCGGCCCGGCGCCGCGCTGCTGGGCTTCTCGATCGCCGTCCACGACGGAAAGCTCTATGTCGGGACGTGCGAGCCGATGCGGCCGCAGGTTGGGAGGGTTTATCGTTACGACGGCCCGGGGAGATGGACGCCCCTCAGCCCGCTGGACGGCTCGAACTCCGTGACCGCCCTGGCCAGTCTGGACGGCCGCCTCTACGCGGCGACGGGCAAGTATCGGGTGGCCGGTTCGTCCCTGCCCGAGTCCGACAACACGGAGCGCGGGGGTCGCGTCTACCGGCTGATCGAGCCCGACCGCTGGGAGTTTGTCGGCGACCTGGAGACGGAGGCGATCGCCGGCCTGGTGAACTTCGGCGGCAAGCTCTACGCGTCCGCTTTGTATAAGCCGGCCGGACTCTACCGCCACGAAGGCGGAGGAGCCTGGACGACGGTTCCCACACCCGATGGCAAACGGGTGAATGCTCTCGGCGTCCACGGCGGGGCCCTGTACGCCACCAGCTATGACGTCGGGAACGTCTATCGTTACGACGGCAAGGCCTGGAAGGGCCTGGGGCTCGTCGACGCGAACATCACCCAGAATTACTCGTTCACCACGTACCAGAACTCCCTGCACGTCTCCACCTGGCCCGCGGGCAAGGTCTATCGGCTGGATGCGAACGACCATTGGGTCGACGCCGGCCGACTGGGGAACGAGTTGGAAGTCATGGGCATGCTCGTCCACAACGGGACCTTCTACGCCGGCTCGCTCCCCTCGGCCGAGGTCTACCGTTACGAAGGCGAGCCCCGATGGACCCCTCTGAAGCAGTTGGACGAAACGCCCGACGTGAAATACCGCCGAGCCTGGGCGATGGCCACCTACCAGGGGCGGCTGTTCACGACAACACTCCCCTCGGGGAAAGTCTGGTCAATGTCCGCGGGGAGCCTCGCCACCGTCGACCGTGAGTTGAGCCCGGGCTGGCACGACGTGGCCGCCCAGCGGACGGGAGACAAGCTCCGCCTGTTCGTCGACGGCCGTCTGGCCGTCGAGGCCGACGGTGCAGCGCTCGACCTGAATACCGCCGGGCTGCGGCTCTCGGTCGGCGACGGCCCTCGCGGCCGATTCGTCGGCACGATCAAGGACGCCTGGTTCGACGCGGCTCCGTGAGCGATCTCGACCGCCGACTTCCAGGGCCTTCGCCGACGCGGCTATACTCGGCGACCGCGGCCGTCGGACGCGTCGAACACTCTCCCAGTCCTGGAGGCTACGCCGTGCGCACCCTCGCTGGTTGTTTCGCCCTGACCCTCGTCGTGACCGTCGGCAGTCTCGTGCGCGAGGCCCGTGCTCAGGCCGCAGAGACGCCCAGTGCGCTCGAAAGCTCGCCCAACGGTTGGAAGGATCTCCTCGCCGGGGCGGGCGACGGGCTGAAGGGGTGGACGATCGGCAAGCTGCCGTCCAACCCGAAGGCGAAGGCCGAAGCAGCCCCGCCGAAGCCGAGCGGCTCGCAATGGAAGTACGACGCGAACGCGAAGACCCTCGTCTGCGAGGGGGACGGCGGACACGAATGGCTGCGCTGGGACGAGGAACTCGGCGACTTCGTCTTCCACGTCGAGTGGCGGTTCGTCCCGGTCGAGGGCAAGAAGGGATACAACTCCGGGATCTTCGTCCGCAACTCGGCCGACGCTTCGATCTGGCACCAGGCCCAGACCGGCGACGCCTCTGGCGGCTTCCTGTTCGGCGACACCCTCGTCGACGGTCAGGCCAAGCGGGTCAACCTCTCCAAGCAAATCCTCGACAAGCGGGTCAAGCCGGCCGGTGAGTGGAACACCTGCGAGGTCGCCTGCAAGGGGAAGGAGATCACCCTCTGGACCAACGGCGCGACGACATGCGTCTTCGACGCCTGCGAGGTCCCTCGCGGTTTCGTCGGCCTGGAAGCCGAGGGCTGGAAGATCGAGTTCCGAAACGTGAAGGTCAAGCCGCTCGCTGGCCCTTGATCGAGCCCGGAACGACTCAGCGTTTCGGAAAGGTCGCCGGCGGGCTGGAGAAGCCCGCCGACGACGAAGACGAAGGGGAGCTGAATCAGTAGGCGTCGGAGCTGACGATCTCACCACCCTTGGTCGTGGAGAGAGCGCGATACGTCGGCAGGCTGATCGAGTTCTTGATGAAGTGGACCGAGCCGTCGCCGAACAGCGTGTTCACGCCGCCGGAGTGCCGGCTGCGGGCGATGTTGTAGAGCGGCACCGAGGCCGTGGGGGCGGTGCACGGCGGGTTCTGCTGGAACGGGTAGATGCAGTAGCCGCCGCTCTCCAGGACGTCCGGATCCGCCGAGTTGGGGCCAGACCAGGCGGTGTAGTTGCTGGCGCTGCTCCACCAGGAGAAGCCGCGCAGGTCATACGAAGCGGAGTACTGGCCCAACCCGGCGCCCTTCGTCCCGACGACGCATTCCGAGATGAGCATCGTGTTGCTCAGGCCGTCGACGATGGCGCTGAAGGGGACGACGTACTGGCCCGACATCCCGAGCTGGGTGCCCAGCGCCTTGCCGTCCAGGTCCGTGTACGGAGCGCCGCCGAAGGCGATGTTGTTATAGGTCGAAGGCTGCGGCGAGTTCAGGTTGCCGAAGTTGCAGACGTAGTTCTGCGAGACCACGTCGAAGCGAGCGCCGTTGACGGTCGTGCCGATCCCGGTCAGGCTCGTCCCGCCGCCGTCGCTCGGGCACATGTAGGCGGGGACGCGCGTCGCGGAGACGGTGACGTTGGCCACGCCCGAGTACCGGAACGGGGCGTCGATCGCCGTGCCCATCCAGACGTAGTCGCCGCCGAAGTTCCAGGAGTTGAACAGCGCCTGCTGCTCAACGCCCGGCAGGGTGAACAGAATCCAGGTTCCCCAGCAGCAGCTCTTCCGGCCCGGCGGCAGGCAGCCGTTGGAGCTTTCGTAGTTGTGCATGGACAGGCCGATCTGCTTCAGGTTGTTCACGCACTGGGCGCGGCGGGCCGCCTCGCGGGCGGACTGCACGGCCGGAAGCAGCAGGGCGATCAAGACGGCGATGATCGCGATGACGACGAGCAACTCGATCAGCGTGAAGCCCTTTCTCCGAATCTTCATACAACTCCCCTTTAAATGAACTTATGACAGACAATGCACGAGATCCGAGGACGCCGTCGAGCCCCGCGGCCGAGGAAAGACGACGTCGATGGATTGGGGAAAGCCCCGCCGACGCGGCGGGACCTTGGAGCAGCGGCAGGCGGTCTGACGGGCGCTCCCTGTTCGCGCGTATCGATCGGCGATCACGCGGGAGGGAACGCCGGATCAATCACTTGGCGGGTTTGGTGGTCGACAGCGCGAACTGGAAGTCGTTCGGGATGCCCGGCTTGACCTCGGCGGCAAGCTTGGAATCGGTGTTGTACATCGGCGGGATGGCGTCCTTCGGGATGACGGGGGGCATCCCCGGGGCGCCGTCGTTGACGGCGGGCCCGTCGGCCTTCTTCTCGGTCCCGGACGAGGAGATCTTCACCGTGTACTTGCCCGGAACGAGCCCCTGCTCCTTCGGGACGCTGTACTTCCCGTCGATGATCGTGAAGTTCCCCTGGGTCGGAGACATCGGATCGGAGGGGAGAAAGAGAGCGATCCCCGACTTGAGCGGCTTCCCGTCTACTGTCACGCCGCCGGTGACGCCCTCCCGCGGAAGGTTGTCGAAGGCTTCTCCGCCGCAACCCGAGAGGCCGAACGTCCCCAAGACCAGCGCCGCAAGGGCGGCATATGCACGAAGAACCGAAGACCGCTTCGCCATCGCTGAGAATTCCTCACGACTATCTGAGCCGAACGGGGCCGATCCCCATCGAGCGACGGGACGGCGCCCACGCATCAATGCGTCCGCAACACCATGAAAGCAATGAAAGAAAATCGATCAGGCGGCCAACGCCTCTTCAGGGTGGACGTCGGCGGGAAGGGAGAGAACCGCAGTCGACCTGGAGGAACTAAAGCGGTGACATGCTCGACGGCGGCCCAAGAAATGTCAAGCAAAAAAAGAATCATCATAAAACCCAAACATCATCACAAATCGTTTTTATACATGATATGAATCCCAACGACTGCAGATGACGGCCACCGCCTTGCGACCGCCGGCCGCGACGGCTAAACTCCCCGGTACGACACATGTCATTCTTCGGAGACTCGCGAACATGAAAACGGAGCAAGATCCCGGGCCTCGATGGCGGAGACTCGCGATGGTCGCGACAGCGTCGGCGGCGCTGGCGGCAACGGCGCCGGCGCCGCGCTGGAACTTCGAGGCCGATCCCCTCGGCGGACCGGCGAAGGGCTTCACGACCGGGGTCGGCCGCTGGGTGGTCGAGGAACGCGACGGGTCAAAGGTGCTGGCGCAGCAGGCGGCCAACGACGACCCGGTCTTCAACGTCGCGCTGGTGGACGAGACGAGCTATCAGGAGGTGGACGTCTCGCTGCGCGTGAAGGCCGATGCAGGAGAATTCGACCAGGGGGGCGGCGTGGTCTGGCGGGCGAAGGACAAGGACAACTATTACGTCGCCCGTTACAATCCGCTTGAGAATAACTTCCGGATGTATCTTGTCGAGAACGGCCGTCGCACGCAGCTCGACCACGCCGACGCGCCGGGTGACAAGAACTGGCATACGATCCGGATCACGGCCAAGGGGAAGCAGATCGCCGGCTGGCTCGACGGCGTCCGACTCCTGACCGCCACCGACCGTACGTTCCTTGGGGCCGGGAAGGTCGGCGTTTGGTCCAAGGCTGACGCCCGCTCGTTCTTCGACGACCTGACGGCCACCGAAGTCTCGCCATGAACCCGGGGGATGATCCTGGGCGTCCATAAGATCGGCGACGTCCTGCTCGGCCACTTCATGCCGGCCGAAATCACGAAGACTCATTCATTCTCGCCGACACAATAATCCCCCTTAATGAGCACTTTGTTATCGAACGGGCCGTGTGATCGACGCTGGCTCCCTCCAACATCATCCTGGTTGTCGACCGCCACTGGATCCGACGGCCGAAAACCCACCGCCGCGCGGACAAATGCTCGCCACATTAATTTGTAACTTTCTTTTCATGATCGATTCTGATCGTGAATCGGCAGCATGTTGCGCGATTCCACCGCATCGGCGCGGCGATTGCCAAGCCTCAGCGCGTCCCCCATTCAACCAGTCCGACACGCAAGAGGCCCCCACATGAGACTTCGCCGCGCTTTCACCTTGATCGAACTGCTCGTCGTCATCGCGATCATCGCCGTGCTCATCGCACTCTTACTGCCGGCCGTGCAGGCGGCCCGAGAGGCGGCCCGCCGCATTCAGTGCACGAACAACCTGAAGCAGTTGGGCCTCGCGCTGCATAACTACGAGTCGGCCGTCGGCGCCTTGCCCATGGCGTTGACCATCTCGGGGACGGGGACGACGGTGAGGTGGACGAACTCGTGGGGAGCCCATGCTCGGGTCCTACCCTACTCCGAGCAGGGTTCGCTCTTTAACAATTGCAATTTCGCCGTCGATATGCAGACGCCCGAGAACACCACGGCGACGGCCGTCGTGATCCCGTACCTGATCTGCCCCAGCGAGGTCCGCCCCCCGACCCGCGCCACGACGACCGCCGGGGCGCAAACTTATGGGTTGGCGAACTACGCCTACTGCGAGGGCGACTGGTTCGTCTGGGGTGGTTTCGCGAACCCGATGAAGAACCGTTGCGTCTTCGGGGTGAATCAGAGCCGCCCCCTGGCCGAACTCTCCGACGGGACGAGCAACACGCTGTTTATGTCCGAGGGAAAGGGGTTCTTCACCTACTATCGGGACTGCCCGACCTTCAGCATCGTCAACGACCCACACAACGTGCCGCCGCCGTCCGCCGAGCCCTTGGCCGTCGTCCCCGAATACAGCGGGACCTGCGCCGTCAGGGTTGAGGAAGGGCGGACGCAGTGGTTCGAATCGGGCGTGCATCACAACGGCTTCACCACCGCCTGGCCCCCTAATAAGAAGACGCCGGGCGGTCCGAACAAGATGTACGCCGACGTCGACATCAACAGCAGCCGCGAAAAGCTCGGCCGCCCTTCGTTCGCCGCGGTCACCGCCCGCAGCTACCACGCCGGCGGCGTCAACGCGTTGCTCGCCGATGGGTCCGTCCGGTTCGTCAAGGATTCGATCAACGGCCTGACCTGGCGGGCTCTCGGCAGCGTCGCCGGCGGCGAGGTCGTCTCGGCCGACTCGTACTGAGACCGTTGCAGAACCCGGCGCGGATCGGCCGCCACCGATCCGCGCCGGTCTCATTTCGAACACCGCGTCCCTCGCGGCACCCCAGTGTGAAACGTGCGGAATCAGGCCGGAGAAGGCGAACCACCGCCCCGCCCGTCTGATCGTTTTACAACTGTAGGTTTAATAAATTAGTATTTATGTGCCGCTTTTTTCGAAAAGACCTATGGAATTCCGAGTCAAGGCGGATTAAGTTCCAATCACTCTCCCTTCACGCCGAAGTGATGAACGACACGCCGGCCCAGATCGACCGGGCCGTCGTTGTACCGGTCCGTCCCAACGGCGGGTGCCGCGCATCGCGTCCTACATACGATCGTTCGATCTCTTGTCTATCGTAGGAGCCTTCCGAGCATGTCCTCACGTCGCGGGTTCACGTTGATCGAACTGCTGGTGGTGATCGCCATCATCGCCGTTCTGATCGCCCTTCTGTTGCCCGCCGTTCAGTCGGCCCGCGAGGCCGCTCGCCGGGCGCAATGCGTCAACAACCTGAAGCAGATCGGGCTGGCGGTGCATAATTTCGAGAGCGCCAACAACGAGTTCCCGCCGGGGATGGGTCCGGCGCCGCTGGCGGCGCCGAGCCTGGGATCTGGTACGCGGGTTGGCGTGCAAGCCCTGATTCTGCCGTACCTGGAACAGGCGTCCCTGTACGGGACGTTCAACCTCCAGCTTGAAATCAATTCGACGGGCGAGAACGACACGGCCCGCTGCCAGCAGATCGGTGCGTTCCTCTGTCCTTCCGACGGCAAGGGCTTCCGCAGCCCCGGAACGCGGACGTACGCCAACAGCATCGGCAGTTGGGGCCAGAGCAACTATTACGGCAGCAACGGGGCGACGGCCTCACAGATCTACAATACGGTGAGCACGTCGTTCCCTTACAACGAGACCAACTCGGGGACCCTGGGGGTCTTCAACGTCTCGCTGAACGTCTCGGCGCCCGCGCCGACGACTGCGGTGCCCAGTCCGGATTTTCGCAAGGTGACGAGCAAGACGACGATCGCCTCGATCTCCGACGGCACCAGCAATACGGCGATGTTCGCGGAGATTCGGATCTCCAACATCCCCTACCCGGTGACGGCCAACATCCCCGGCGACTACAACACCGTGTATCTGCCGTCTTCGTGGACCGTCCCGGTCGACAATTACGTTCCCCAGGCGGGCTGCTCCGGAGTGCCGTACAACACCCGGATCACCTATAAGGGCCAGCAATACTATCGCGGCAACATCCCCGAACTGGCCTACTACAACCACACCCAGACGCCCAACACGAAGCAGATGGATTGCGGCGACGTGACCTACTTCACGTCGGCCCACATGGCGGCCCGGAGCTACCACTCCGGCGGCGTGAACGTGGCCTTCTGCGACGGCTCCGTGAAGTTCATCAAGGACTCGATCAGCCTGACGACCTGGATGGCGCTCGGAACCAGGGCCGGCGGCGAGGTCGTCTCGGCCGACGCCTATTGATCGTTCCCCTCGCTTCCGCGGGCCGCTCGGAGAGCGAGCGGCCCGCTTTTCTCCTTTTGCCTGCGAGTCACGAATGCCGTCTTCCCGCATTCCCTCAGCCTGGATCGTCGCCGCGGCCCTGGCCGCGGCTGTGACGCCCGGCTGCGGTCCGCCGCAGTCGGTCACCAACGCCCCCGAACACTACGACATGGGCTCGCTGGACGAGGTGGCCGACCTGTATAATTCCGCCTACAACGCCAAGAAGAAACCTCCCGCTTCGATCAAGGATTTCGTCCGGGGCGACCTCTTCGTCGGCGGCATGAACGCCATCAAGAAGGGCGAGGTCGTCGTCTACTGGGGAGTCACCCCCACCCCCGGCGAACCCACCCAGGAGATCCTCGCCTACAAGGCTGACGTCCCCGAGAAGGGCGGTTACGTCCTGCTCAAGGATCTGACCACCAAGGCCATGACCGCCGACGAGTTCAAGGCCGCTCCCAAACCTTCCGGCCCCACCTCGGCCGACACGGCGAAGCCCGAAGCCAAGAAAAGCTGAACTACGCTCCTCCACACCGACGCCGCCGCGGACGATAACCATACCTTCCGCCCCGGCGTCTTTGTATTTCGAAGACAAACCGGCCGATCTCCTCCCCTCACCGCCCTTGACGAACGAGGCGAAATGGGATGAAATGGTTTTCATGATCGCCAAAACGAGTCTCGATGGTTCCGCCGACGTCGCTTTCGAGATTCCGTCATGAATCCCAAACTCTTTCCTCGCCCCGGCTTTACGCTGATTGAGCTGCTCGTCGTCATCTCGGTCGTGGGTTTGCTGATCGCGCTGGTCTTGCCGGCGGTGCAGGCCGCACGGGAGGCGGCCCGGCGGATTCAGTGCACGAACAATCTGAAGCAGATCGGGCTGGCCCTGAACACATATG
This sequence comes from Paludisphaera rhizosphaerae, assembly GCF_011065895.1. Classification (NCBI taxonomy): domain Bacteria; kingdom Pseudomonadati; phylum Planctomycetota; class Planctomycetia; order Isosphaerales; family Isosphaeraceae; genus Paludisphaera; species Paludisphaera rhizosphaerae. The sequence continues at coordinate 75,446 of NZ_JAALCR010000018.1, forward strand.
AGAGCCTGCTCGGCGGCTTCCCCCCTTCGCAGGTGCTCGCGGCCTCGGCGACCGGGGACCTGGCGTGGTACAGCGGCTGGAGCGTCCACGCCCGGATTCTTCCGTACCTGGACCAGCAGCCGATGTTCGCCGCGATCAACTTCGCCTCGCCGTTCAACGACCCCGGCAATCGGACGGTGGTGGCGAACAGTCTCTCAACCTTCATCTGCCCCAGCGAGATCAACCGCGACCGTCAGATGACGCCCTACGGCCCTGTCGGAATTACCAGTTACGGGTTCACGATGGGGGACTGGTTCGTCTGGGGAGGGGTCGGCGGCGACCACAACGTCTCCGCGTTCGGTCCCAACCGCTCGACCTCGCCGGCGGCGATCACGGACGGCCTCAGCCTGACGATGCTGGCGGCCGAGGTGAAGACGTATCAGCCGCGCGTCGTCGGCTGCCCGCTGGCCGGGATCGACGACCCTCACGACGTCCCTTCCCCCGACGCCGACCTGTACGAGGTCGCTCCGGAGTTCGCCAGCCCCTGCGCCGCCGGCCGGGTTCTGCCGGTCGGCCACACGGAATGGCCCAACGGCAACGCGACCATGTCCGCCTTCACGACCGCCTGGACCCCCAACAAGCGGACGATGGGGGGGCTCTACAAGGAACACGACCTCGACTTCATGACGCTCCACGAGCGCGAGTTGTCCCCCACGTTCGGCTCGCTGACCGCCCGCAGCCATCACGGCGGCGGCGTCAACGTGCTCCTTGGCGACGGCTCCGTCCGGTTCGTCAGGGACAGCGTCGCCGGCCCCCTCTGGCGAGCGTTGGGCACCATCGCCGGCGGCGAAGTGGTCACCGCCGGCTCCTACTGACCGACGCTCTGCCGCCCGAGCGCCGCACAGTTTCGCCCGGAGCGCGTCACCTCAAAGGAAAAGCCGGGTTTCATACTCCGTGGGAATGTTCCGTCCCGAGGAAAGGAGACGTCGACGATGAGCCGGCTCCGCACGACGGTCGGCGCGATGATTGTCCTGGCGACGACGGCGGCCGCCGCGCCCGCGGCCGATGAAGGCGGCGGTCGAACCCTGCGCGACGTCGCCTATTCCGATGTCAGCCCAAAGACGCGACTGAACGTCGACGCTCCGATGGAGGGCGAGAATCATCCGATCATCGTCTGGATCCACGGCGGCGCCTGGACGTTCGGCGACAAGGATTTCGTCCAGTCCCAGCCCAAGGCGTTCCCGAAGCGGGGATACGTCTGGGTCGGCGTGGAGTATCGGTTCGTCCCCGAAGTCACCTACAAGGAACAGGCCGGCGACGTGGCGAATGCCGTCCGATGGGTTCGCGACCACGCCCGGGAGTTCGGCGGCGACCCCAAGAAGATCTTCCTGATGGGCCACAGCGCCGGCGCCCACCTGGCCGCCCTGACCGGCATCGACGAGCGTTACCTCAACGACGCCGGGATGAAGCTCGACGAGATCTCCGGCGTCGTCCTGCTCGACGGCGCCGGCTATGACGTGGCGCGTCAGATTCGCGACTCCGCCCTGCCGGTGATCCGCTCGATGTACGTCAACGTCTTTGGGACCGACCCCAAGATCCAGCAAGACGCCTCGCCGATCGCGCACGTCGAGAAGGACAAGGGGATTCCGCCTTTCCTGCTGCTGCACGTCGGCCGGGTCGATTCCAAGGCCCAATCCACCACTCTGGCCGCCAAGCTCCGCAAGGCGGGCGTCGAGGCGACCGTGGGGGCCTTCCCGTCCAAGACCCACATGACCATCAACCGCGAGATGGGCCTCCCCCACGACAAGCCCACTGAGGCCGTCTTCAACTTCCTCGATCGGCTCTCCAGCGACGAGGACGCCAAGAAGCCAGACGCCCTGAAGGCCGACGACGCGAACCAGCCCGAATCCTCCCGGTCACCCAAACGCGACTAGCGACGCGCGTGAGACGGCGGGAACCGCGGCCGCCCGCCGATTCTTCCTCCCTTCACCAATTTCTCGCTTGCGACCAGGTCAGCGCGCGTCTCCAAATGATGGTTCGGGGGCCAGGGGTTCCGGCATGGCTGGGCGCCTGTCGCGCATGCCCCTCCCGAGCCGTCATGGGGAGCGTCAGCGATGTCCACTCCGAGGGTGCCGGAACGCATCGCGTCCGCCGCAAAATCGCGGATGGACGAGCAGGAGGCCAGGAAGCAGCGAGACAAGGTCCTGAAGGCCACTGAGAGCGGCAAGCCGCTCTCGGCCGAGCCGGACGCCGAAAGGAAGATCAAGCGGTTCAGCGCGGTCGCCCACGTGAGCGAGGAGCGAGCCAAGACTCTCGTCAGGGGGACCGCCCCCGAACGGCTCGGGCTCGCGGGCGAAGTCGCGTTGGGGGCCGAGCGAATCCAGGGCAAGACCACTGATTTCGTCGGCGTCTCATTCCTCGACCGCGCCAGGGCGGCGTCGGGAAGCGTGGCGAGGGTGATCAGCAGGGACGGATCGCCGATCGGCAGCGGGTTCATGGTCTCCGACCGGCTGTTCCTCACGAACAACCACGTCCTGCTGAGCGAGGCCGACGCCGCGGGTATGCTGCTGGAGTTCAACTACGAGCTCGACATCCAGGGCCGCACCCGCATCGTGACCCGCTTTGAAATCGACTCCCGGGCGTTCTTCGTGACCAACCTGGAAGACGACCTGGATTTCACGCTCGTCGCCGTCGGCAGGCGGGAATCCGGGCCGAACTCGCTCGCCGACTTCGGCTACTGCCCGATCCTGGATTCAGACGACAAGCACATCCTCGGCGAGTTCGTGAATATCATCGAGCACCCCGACGGCGACTTCAAACAGGTCGTCCTGCGCGAGAATCAACTCGTCACGCGGCTCGAGACGGTTCTGCATTACATGGCCGACACCTCGCCAGGGTCCTCGGGCTCTCCGGTCTTCAACGACCAGTGGGAGGCCGTGGCCCTCCACCACTACGGGGAACCGTTCCGGCAAACGGTCGACCAGGACGGCAAGCCCATCGATCGCCAGTTGAACGAGGGCATCCGCATCAGCGCGATCGTGAAGGCGCTGGGGGATGTTCGACGCGGATTGTCGGACGCACAACGGGGGATCCTCGACACCGCTCTGAACACGTCCGAACGAGGACCAAGTCGGGCCGACGACATCGCGGACCTGCTGTCGGGGACAGGCCAATCGAACCGTAACGACGATTCCACCTCCAACGAACGGGAGCCAGCACCGATGAACGGCGGCGACGCACGCTCCAACGCGGACGGCTCGGTCACCTTGACGGTCCCGCTTGAGATCACCGTCCGCCTCGGGGGCGCTGGCTATTCGGCCAGGGTTACGCCGAACGAGCCGACGACGTCGAGTGCGGAGCGCAAGCCCCCTCCCGACAGCGACTACTCCAACCGCAAGGGCTACGATCCCAATTTCCTCCCCGGATTCGTCGTCCCTTTCCCTGCGATCACCGACGATGCGCCGGGCACGCCGGCCAGGCTCAGCCGAACGAGCCGCAACGAAGACCCGACCATCCTCAAGTACGAGCACTTCAGCATCGTCATAAACGCCGACCGAAAGATGGCGTTCGTGACGGCAGTCAACATCGACGGCGCGTTGTCTCGATCGGTCAATCGCGATACCGGAAAAGCCAAGCCCGGCTTCGAGCGGTTCGTCGTCGAGGCCGCCCCGGAGTCGGCCGAGGCCACCGAGAAGTGGTATGAGGATCCGCGAATCCCCGCCGGGGTTCAAACCACCCAGGCCCTCTACGACAACCAACGCCCGCGCGTGTTCGACCGGGGCCACATGGTCCGGCGCGAGGATCCGAACTGGGGGACGGACGAGTCGGCGGAACGCGCCAATGCCGACACGTTCCACTTTGCGAACTGCTGCCCGCAGGCGTCCCCGTTCAACCAGCAGGCTCGATTCTGGCAGGGCATCGAGAACTTCGTCCTGGACAACGCCCGCTCCGAGGACGCCAAGGTCTCTGTCTTCACGGGGCCGGTCTTCGCTCGCAACGACCCCCGCTACCGCGACGTCCGGGTGCCGGTGCAGTTCTACAAGATCGTCGCCCATGTGGACGGAGGCGAGTTGCGGGCCATCGCCATGCTCGCCAGCCAGGCGGACTTCCTGAACCGTCTTCCCGAGCGGATCGGCGGAGAGCGCTTCGACGATCTGGGGGACGTCGAGCAGTATCAGACGACCGTCGCCGAGATCGAGGAGCTGACGGGCATCGACTTCGGCCCGCTTCGCGACGCGGACGTATTCGGCGATCGAGAATCGCTCGGCTCGCCGCTTCGCCTCCTCCGATCGTTCGACGATCTTGTCCTGAACGGCCGACCGGAACGCCGACCGGCATCGCGTCGTCGCTATTGAGCAGGATGGAATCGAGCCATCGAATCGCCCGAAAACCCCGGAGCCTCTCGAGGCGGACTGCTCCGGGAGGCGCCTCTCGGCCCGGGGCCGCCGTCAACCGCTCACGCCGCGGCGACGTGGAGCGACCGCGGGGCGTCCCCTGAGCCGTGGGCGGAGGGCCTCATTTCAGGTCGACGGTGTACGCCCCCTTCTCAGCGGAAACGACGACCTCGATTCCGGAGGAAGCCAGGTTCTGGTACTTCAGGGGGAGGACGGACTTTGAGATGTTCTTGACGGCGACCCGGTGCGAGCCGGGGACGGCGCCGTCGTCCTTGGCGAAGGTTGAGAGGGTGAACGAGCCGTCAGGGCCGACCTCCCCCTGGGCCTCGCGACCGGCGTCGGGCTCGAAGACCACGGTCCCCTGCGCCAAAGGCTTCCCCTTGTAGGTGACGATCCCCTTCACGGGAACCGTCATCCCACCGGGGGGCGTTGACGAGGAATCGCCGCAGCCGACGAAGATCAGGGAGAGGGCCAGGGCGACGACGGATCGGCAGAAACGGCGCATTGGGCTGTCGTCCTTTCGTGGGCCGGGTCGATCAGTAGGAGTCGGCCGAGACGACCTCGCCGCCGGCGATGCTCCCCAGGGCTCGCCAGGCGGTCGGGGCGATCGAGTCCTTGATGAACCGGACGGAGCCGTCAGCCATCAGGGCGTTGACGCCGCCGGAGTGCCGGCTGGTGGCGGCCAGCGACATGTACGTCGGTCCGCCGTCGTTCTCGTCGGTCGAGTCCCAGTCCATCTGGACGGTCTGCCCGGCGTTGGCGAACCCCGTCGCGCGGCTGAGGGCCTTGACGTTCGGGTTCGGGGTCATCGCCGTGGTGAAGCCCGAGTAGTAGACGCCGCCGTTGCACCATCGAGTGTGGCCGATCGGTCCGCCCGCCTTGACCTTCCCCGAGGCCGTTCCGCACGACCCGATCAACTGCGTCAGGGCGGCGATCGACGGCCCCCCCGGCGCGGGGACGTTGGTGGGGGTCCATGTCCCCGTGACCGAGTCGGAGGGAACGGTGGGCGTGCTGAGGCAGCTTCGCATCTGGGCGTGGCCGATCAGGCCCTCGGAGGCCATCAGGCTGTTGCTCAGGCCGTCGGTCACCTCGGCGATCGACCTCGCGTAGTTGGGGCCGAACAGCGCCGAATTCTTGGGGCCCAGCGTGTTGGTCGTCCCCCAGTTCACGGAGAAGACGTACCAATCGCCGTCGCAGGTGCCGTAGCTGGTCGTCGCGTAGAAAGTGCTCCCCATCGAGGCGTCGTCGTATTTCGGGCCCGGATCGCTGGGGCAGAAGAGGGTGGCCAGCGGCGTGTTGGCGACGGTCAGGTTCGGCTTGTCGCTGTACGTCAGGCTGAAGTTGATCGCGTTGTAGAAGGCCCCCTGCTCCAGGAACGGCGCCGAACGAGCGAAGGCGCTCCACGAGGACTCGAACGCGAAGGTCCCCGCCTTACCGGTCGGCGCGGGGGTCAGGATCGTCGTCGGCGGGAAGGCCCCGACGGTGCTCTCGTAGTTGTGGAACGAGAGGCCGATCTGCTTGAGGTTGTTGACGCACTGGGCGCGACGCGCCGCCTCGCGCGCCGACTGCACGGCCGGCAACAGGAGGGCGATCAAGACGGCGATGATCGCGATGACGACGAGAAGCTCGATCAGCGTGAAGCCGCGACGACGGCGGTCGGCAGACATGGGAGTTGATGCTCTGGGACGTGTGGATGACATCCTGACGACGCGAGCATCAGACTAACGTCCAAAAGCGAACGACCCGGGAGGAAGCAGTGAAGCTCCCATGAATCCCGGGTCGTTCGCCCTGGTTGATTCGGCGGGACGGACTCAGCGGCCTGGAGGCGACTCACCAACCGGACGACTGACGTGAAGCACCGTGCGATGCATCCCACCCCGAGAGGTGGATTCGATGGAGAGTCTCGGGTCGGCCATAAAGTAATCAGCCACGATCGGCGTAAAGTAAACGACGCCCACCGCAAGCACAATCATTCCCATCCACACGGCGAGATCAGCGAGTTGACGCATGCCGGCACCCCTCCTGTCCTGTCCGTTTCGCCACGCCCCTGACTAGTTCCAGTCCATGATTCCCCCGACGACGCCCTCGATCGCTGGCGATCTGAAAGCAACTCGATTCACGCGACCGCTGCGTCTTCGACCTCGAATCTTCACCTCGTCGGGATTACGCGAGCCCTTCCTCGCACTTCTCCACTCCGAGCGTCGTTCCTCATTAGCACGAACCCAAGGCCCCTTCAACCCAGATCACCGAACCCATCACCTGGTTCGGGGATCAGAGGCCCCCTGCCGACCAGCGTACGACTCGGATCGCCTGGCGCGATGTCCATTTCCAAAAATCAACGGATTTCATCGCATGCGATGTCTAACAACGCGCGGTGAGTTCATCTCGGGGATGCTGCTTCTCATGCAAAAGTCGATCCAAACTCCCGACGCCTCCGTACTTTGCCAGGATTTTCATCGGTCGTGATCTGGAAAAGGCGGGAAGGATAACCCCATTGCGCGATTCAGAGGTTCCGACGCAAGCGATGCAACATGGAGGGATTGCGCCGGATCGCGGCGGCCGTGCTGACAAGAGCGGCGGCTCCCCCCGCGTGAAGGGGGAAACCGCCTGGCTCCTGATCAAAGGCGATGTTCGCCCCTCCCAATCACTCCTCGTCTGACTCCTGCACCGTCCATTCATGAACCCCTGCGGCCCAGCCCTGGGGGAGCTGGACGACGAGTCGGAGAGCGTCGGTGGTCACGGGGGCGAAGGCGACCTCGTTCCAGCCGTCGAGGGCCAGCTTGTACGGCCCCCTGGCCTCGACGGGCTTCCAGGTCCCGTTGTCGCGGTATTCGAGCCGCCATGAGGACGGGACGCGACACTCGCCTCGGCCGGTGTCGTCGAACCAGTAGACCTTCGACGAGCTGAACGTCCGGGGCGAATCCCAGGCGTACTGGAGCCATTCCTCGGTCCCCTTGCGCGGCCACCAGTGGCTGTTGACCGGCGGCGTGACGTTGCTCCGCGGCGGCACGACCCCGTCGTTGGCGCCCTCGGTCTGGGCGTTCGAGCTGACGTGCGACATCGTCACCCGCGCGGCTTTCTCGCCCACGCCCGCCGTCCCCGGCGAGGGCTCCGTCGGCAGCCACACTTTCATGGGGCTGGGTTTGCGATTGTCCCAGGCATAGTAGGGGATGGCCCGGATGGGCGTCGCGTCGCCTTCGCCGACGGTCCGATAGAGCGTCCGGTCCCACTTCGGGGCCGGGACGCTTCGCGCCTCCCCCTTGAGGGCGACGATCCCGCCGAGGTCCGACGACTTATCCGGCGTCAGCGAGGCGTCACGCGGGAGGTAGAGCGAAGCCAGATCGGCCTGCGCGTCGACCCCTTCCAGGCAGTAGACGATCGGCCCGCGCTGGATGGCCAGCAAACCGCGATCGGCCTCGACGTTCGGGTTGGCGGCGACCCGGCGCACGGGCATCGGCAGGTCGAGCTTCGCGACGTCGCCGGGCTTCCACGTTCTCGCGACGACGAAATACCCTCGCTCGGTCATGGGCGACGAGACGGGCTCGCCGTTGATCGCAACGGTCGCCCCCTCGCACCAGCCCGGGACCCGCAGCCGCAGGGCGAAGGTCGTCGGCGCGTCGACCTTCGGCGCGATGGCGACCGAGCCGTCCCAGGGGTAGTCGGTCTTCACGTCGAAGGTTACGTCCTTGCCGCCGAACTTCGCCTTCACGGAGCCCTGGATGTACAGGTTGACCCACAGCGAATCCGCATCGTTCGCGTAGGCGTAACCGCCCAGCGAGGCCAGCGTCCGGGTGACGTTGGGCGGGCAGCAGGCGCAACTGAACCAGTCGGACCGATGGTGCCGCCCCACGCTCTCCAGCGGATTGACGTAGAAGAACCGCTTACCGTCCAGCGAGACCCCCGCGAGAACCCCGTTGTACAGCGACCGCTCGTAGACGTCGGCGAAGCGGGCGTCGCCGTAGAGCAAGGCCAGACGGTGGTTCCACTGCGCCAGGGCGATCGAGGCGCAGGTCTCCTGGTAGGCGGATCGGTTCGGGAGGTCGTAGTCCTGGGTGAACCCCTCGTTGTGAGCGCTCGGGCCGATCCCTCCCGTGATGTACATGTTCTTCTCGGTCGTATTCCGCCAGACGCGGTTGATCATCTTCAACAGCGCGGGGTCGCCGGTGCGAGCGGCGACGTCGGTGGCGCCGCTCAGCAGGTACGCGGCGCGGACGGCGTGGCCCTTGATGTTCTTGTGGTCGCAGATCGGGACGTCGTCCTGCCAGTACGTGCCGTCGTAGCGGGCGGGATCGGTGTGGTGCTCCTCGGCGAAGAAGTGCTTGCCGCGATTGTTGATGAAGAACTCGGCGAGCTTCGCGTAGCGGTCCTCGCCGGCGGCCTTCGCCAGCTTGATCAGGGCCAGCTCGATCTCCGGATGTCCCGGATACCCCATCCGCTTGCCGGGCCCAAAGGCAGCCTCGATGTGGTCGGCCAGCTTGGTTGCGACGTCCAGGAAATTGCGCTTGCCGGTCGCCCGGAAGTGCGCGACGGCCCCTTCGAACATATGCCCCGCGCAATACAACTCGTGCTGGTCGCGGAGGTTCGTCCAGCGGCGATCGGGGGCGTTGACGGTGAACCACGAGTCGAGATAGCCGTCGGCCTGCTGGGCGGAGGCGATCCGGGCGATGACCTCGTCGACCTTCTTGTCGAGGACCGGGTCGGGGTGAGCGGCCAGCGAGTACGAGGCGGCCTCGAGCGCCTTGTAGAGGTCGGAGTCCATGAAGACGGGCCCCTTGTAGCCCGACTTCGCCCCCCTGGCGGCGAGGTCCAGGTTGGCGAGGTTCCCGTACTCGTCCAGCTTGGCCAGGCTGAGGGGGATGGAGACCGTGCGGTTGGTCTCGATCCGGGGCGCCCAGAAGGCGTCGGCGATGGCGACGTCGGTGAACGGCACCCCCTGCAACTTCGCCAGCGGCTGATCCCCGCCCCGCGCCGAGGCGACGAGCGACAGCCCGACCACCGCCCAGAGCGCTGGATTCCGAAGAAGTCTCATCGTGGTTCGTCCTTGTCGAAGGAAACGGTCGCACGCCCTTTGCGGACGCCCCGCGCGCCGAAGACGCGCGCCGACTTGCTCCCTTCGACGATATCCCCGACCACCCCGCGCCGACAGTCCCGACCGCCTCGCTGATTCCGTCTCCTCGCTCCACCGGCTTCGATTGGGTTCGGCCGCCATCCGACCCAGGCGAACCCGCTCAACGCAACGCCATAAACGACAGCCAATTACGCAAACGCCCAGGGCTACGAAATTGGCTTCGATCGACACGTTTTCGACCATCCCAACGTATCTCCCCGGACGCCTCAGCGCTGAACCGACGTGGAACGCCTCTCGACCTACGAATACGGCCCTCCTCTCAATACCATGGTCTCTGAACGCTTGAGTTGTTCCGAGAAAAGCCAGGGGTCGAACAGAGAATCTGACTCTTGCCCAGGCATTCGAAATTGAAGTTCGAGCCGCGACCTTGTTACCCTTCGTTAATGCCTGGCCGATATGCTCTCGGTCAGGTCATCCCTCTTCAGGTTCTGGCCACGGTTTCGCCCAGGCCGACGCTTGGCCCCGTCGATGACCGACCCTTGGGGCGTTTGGTGCGGACCTGAGGATAGTGATTGAGCCCCCCCAATCGGCGCAGACGCCGTTGACGCCCGCCCCCCCGACGTATTCAAGGCCCGGAGCACGCCGTTCCTCAGAAGACGGGCTGACCTCAATGCCATCCAAGAACTCGCCCGACGATCGAACGGTTCGCGCTGACGTGACGATGGATTTCGACAGCAGCCAGGATGATGCGCCGCCGTCGGCCGTGACCATCGACGACGCGTCGGGGGAACTCGTCGGCAAGCCCGCCGAAGGTCGGCAGGACGGCGACCGGCCCGAACGGAATCCGAGGGCTCCCAGGCGGATTGGATTCTACGAGATCCTGGAGGAGATCGGCCGCGGGGGCATGGGCGTCGTTTACAAGGCGCAGGACCTGCGGTTGAAGCGAACCGTCGCCCTGAAGGTCATCCTGGCGGGCGGCCACGCGGGGGAAGTCGAGCTGGCCCGATTCCAGACGGAGGCCGAGGTCGTCGCGCGGCTCAAGTACCACAACTTCGTCCAGATCTACGAGGTGGGCTCGGACGAAGGGCTGCCGTTCCTGGCACTGGAGTACTGCCCCGGCGGGAGCCTTGAGGACCGCGTGGCGGAGGGACCGCTGGGGCCGCACGAATCGGCCGAGCTGATCGCCAAGCTTGCGGACGCCATGGATCATGCGCATCGGGCCCAGGTGATCCACCGGGACCTCAAGCCCGCCAACGTCCTCTTCGACGAGGCGGGCGATCCGAAGATCACCGACTTCGGGCTGGCCAAGAAGCTCGGCGATAAGGACAGCGACAGCCACACCCGGACCGTGTCGGTCATGGGGAGCCTCGGCTACATGTCCCCGGAGCAGGCCAGCGGCCACACCCGAGACGCGACGCCGGCCGTCGACATCTATTCCCTGGGCGCCGTCCTCTACCGCCTGCTGACGGGGAAGACCCCGTTTGAAGGTTCGTCCACCGCCGAGTCGCTTCAACTGGTTATCAACGGCGTGCCGGTCCCCATCCGGCGCCTGCGGCCCTCCTGCCCTCGCGACGTCGACACCATCTGCCTGAAGTGTCTGGAGAAGTCGCCCGTCGATCGCTACCGGTCGGCCTCGGACCTGGCCGACGACCTGCGTCGGTTCATCAACGGGGAGCCCATCAAGGCCCGGGCGGCCACTCCGCTGGAGCAACTGATCAGTTGGTCGAGGCGCAACCAACTCCCCACGACGATCGCCGTCGCGAGCATCGTCATGCTGGCCGTCCTGGCCGGCGCCATGGCGTGGACGACCTATCGCAACTACCGCGTGATCGAAACGATCCAGCACCGCGAGATGCGGATCCAGGAACTGCGCGGACAGATCCTCTACCTGGATGAAGTCCTGACGAGTTCCTGCTCGCTCGCGGCTGTGACCGGCGAACCACGATGGGAAGAACGCTACCGACGGCACCTCCCCGCCCTGGACGACGCCATCAAGCAGGCCGTTGAACTGGTCCCCGACGCGAAGGACGAGTTGGCCAAGGTCGACGGCGCGAACGCGTCGCTCGTGCGACTGGAAGACCAGGCCTTCGCCCTGGTCCGTCAAACGCAGACCGCCAGGGCCTGGGAACTCCTGAACGGCCTGGAATACCGGGACACCAAGCACAAGTACGCCGACGGCCTCGAGTCGTTCTCGGACAAATTGAAGGAACACTCCGAATCGGCGCTTCACACGGCGCACCGTGAAGCAATGTGGTTTCTCTTCGCGGCGATCGGCCTGGCAGCCCTTGTAGCGCTCATGATGCTCGTCGGGCTTTACGGCACTCTCCGCGTCCTCCGCCGGAGCGCGTCGTTCGACGTCGGCCGCTGAACCTGGCTCATGGGTGGAAGTGAATTGACGGCCGCCGTCCCTCGCGGCCGGATGCTCTCCTTCAGGCTACTTCGTCGTGATTACCCAGATTCCGTTCGGCGCGAGAGAGATCGAACGGATGCCGATCCTCCTCTGGCTGAACTCCTGAATCTTGGCGAGCAGATTCGGGGGCACGGCTCCGCCGGTTTTAACCGCGCGATCCGTAACGACCACCCAGCCGTTCCTGTTGCACGAAACGCTCTGCAGCCTTGATCCCCCGTTCAACGCCCCCTGAATGAATTCATCCGCGTCGGGGGGGAGAGGGTGGCCTTCGATCTTCAAGCCTCCGTGTTCGTCGAGAACGTACCACCCGTCGCCGCTGAACTGCACCGCCCTTGGCAGCCGGCCGTTTGATTTGAGCCCTTCGATATAGTTTACCATTCGCTGGGGAAGCGGGCCGCCGGATCTGATCTCGTTCGGCGTGAGGGTGACCCAAGATTGAGCCCCGTCGAAACAGACGCCCTCGATGGGCACGCCGTTGTTCGCCAGCGTGTCGAGTCGCTCCCTCAAGTCATTGGGCAGCGGGCCGCTGGTGAAGTAACCGCTGGCTAAGCAAGCGTCACTAGAAGCCAGCAGGATTGATCCAACCAAGAAGAACCTAGAAAGTCTCGCGAGTCTCGTCATCGGTGACACATCCTGGTGAAGTGCCCATCTGTAGATTCGAACCTTGCCCAAAACCGAATAGAAAAACAAAGAACGCACCAGTCAAGCAGTTTTCGCCTAAACAGAACAACCCCGAATACAACATTCCAAACACAAGGGACAAAAATGCAGGTCACGCCACCCGAACCGGCTGTCGTCACCTCCGCGACGGAGACGAGCGAAACAATCACCGGGTGACGACACGCCAGCAGAAACGGTCGCCTCGCGGTGCCGCGACAAGTCGATCGTGATGCCGGCCGCCGTTCCGCTGAACGTAGGTCAGCCGAATTCGCGCGTCTTGCAATCCACAATCACGAACTTTGCGTTTTGCACGATACGAGCACGCGCAATGGCGCGATGCACTTTCGGGGAGGAGGACGCAACTCCCGGACAGCGAATCGTTTGCGAATCCGATATCGAATCGGCCCGACGGTTGCTACGATGCGCCTAGCGGCCGCAGCGACTTCTTGCAGGCGTGTGATCTCCGAGAAGCTCGTCGCGTCGGTCCGGTTTTGCCTCGTGCGACCTCCCTGATTCGAGGGATTGCGAGACGGGGCGATGGGGAATGGTCATGAGCGCCAAGAAGGATCCGAACACGATGGGCGACGAGGCCGCTCGGCACGACGAAGGCCGGCGCTCCTCCCTGGCGAAGATCGAGGGGGCGTTGATCGCCCGTCGGCTCGACGAGGCCGTCGAGCTTTTGGAACGGTTGACCGACGTCGAGCCGGATTGCGCCGAGGCTTTGGCCCTGATGGGCGCAGTCCTTGAAGCTCGCGGCAACGAACACGGGGCCTTCCACGAATACCGCCGGGCCCTGGCCCTCGACCCCAGTCTCGCCCGCGCCCGGGACGGGCTCCTCCGCTACTGCCAGCGCAAGGGGCTCGATTTCAACGACCCGCGCATCAACCCCGCCGCCTCTCAGTGAGAGGACGGCCCAACGCTTTTCCTCCGCTGGTCCATGGCCACGCAAGCGTGGCCATGCCACCCGACCGGCGAGAAGACGGCTGAATACTTCTCTTTATCCGAAGAGCGCCTTGATAGGTATTCCGCCGTCGGTCATGGGAACGGGGCGGTCGCCGTCGTAGAGGCTCTTGGTGTAGTCCACGCCCACGGCGGCCTGGATCGTGGCGAAGAAGTCGGGGACGCTCACCGGATCGGCGACGATCTTCTTGGACAGGTCGTCGGTCGCGCCGAAGGCTCCCTGGTGCCGCAGCCCGCCGCCGGCCAGGACGCAACTGAAGGCTGTCCCCTGATGGCCCCGCCCGCCGCCGCCGTCGAACTCCGGGGGCCGGCCGAACTCGGTGGCGACGACGATCAGGGTGGAGTCCAGCCGCCGTCGCGATTCCAGGTCGACGATCAGGGCGGCCAGGGCGGAGTCCATCTCTCGGATCAAGGCGTGCTGCTGGAGGATGCCGCCGTTGTGGACGTCCCAGCCGGCGCCGTTGAGGAAGTTCAGGTTGTGCGAGACCTCGATGAACCGCACCCCGCGCTCGGTGAGCCGGCGAGCCAGCAGACAGCGACGGCCGAACTCGCCGCCGTACGAGGCCCGCAGGTCGGCCGGCTCCTCGTCGACGTGGAAGGCTGAGAGGAACTCCGGCCCGCTGAGCTTCAAGCTGCGGTCGAGGGCCTCCGCGTAGTCGCGAACGCCCGGATCGGCGTCGGCCGGGCCCGAGGATCGGAGCGTCGCCAGCAGCGCATCGCGACGCCGCAAGCGATCGGCCGCGACGTTCTCCGGACGGGCGAGGCCGGCGGGCCCCTGGGTAGTGTCGGTCAGATAGAGGTAACCGTGGCGAGCCCCCAGGAAGCCAGGCCCGCGCGTGACGTTCGGGTAGCCGATCACGACATAGGGCGGGACCCCGTCGGCCGCGGCGCCGCGCTCGTGGGCGATCATCGAACCGATCGACGGATAAACGACCGTCCCGCTGACGGGCCGGCCCGTGTGCATCCGGTTGGAGGCCGCGGCGTGCTCGTCGATGACGTCGTGATGGAGGCTGCGGACCACGGTGATCCGATCCATCAACGGGGCGGTGCGGGCCAGATGCTCACAGACGCGGACGCCGGGGACGGACGTTTCGACCGAATCATAATAGGCCCCAGGCGTCTTCGCGGCCGGGTCTCCTTTACGCTTGGGGTCGAAGGTGTCGATCGCCCCCATGCCGCCCCCCAGCCAGAACATGATCACGTGCTCCGCCTTGCCCCGGATCACGACGTCGGCGAGGGCCCGGCGGGGGGCGATCGTTGCGGAGGCCGCGGCCGTCGCGGCCGCCCCGAGGAATCGACGTCGGTTCATGCCTGGAATCCTTGTGATGAGAGGCTCCGTCGCAATCGTCCCCTCTCCCGCCGGGAGAGGGTGCCGCGGAGCGGCGGGTGAGGGTCGTGGGAATTCAAAGGGCATGTCGGGTCGAAAAGTTGCCAAACCAGGCTGAGCTTACAGTCCGACGACCCTCACCCTGCCCTTCGGGCCACCCTCTCCCGATGGGAGAGGGGACTAGTTGGGGCCGGCCGGCTCTTACGTCAGTATCACCTCAGCGGTCACGGGCTCCAGACGAACTCAGGCAAGTTGACAACGCTCCACACGACGTCCTCGAACCGCTCGCGCCAGGCGTCGCGGAGCCTGGGGTCAACGGGGGGGCCGGAGCGGGTGCGACGTTCCAGCTCCAGGACGGCGAGGTTCGCCTCCGACCGCAGGTGGTTCGACCAGGTCACGGCCGGCAGCGCCGGGGGCGGCTGGATCGGCCGGATCTCGTTCGCGGGCGTCCGGCGGTCGGCGAAGCCGTCGGCCAGCGCGGAGGTCAGCGGAGCGCGTTCGACGTCGGTCGGGAAGCGTCCCAGGCAGCGGAGGAAGACCGAATCGACCAGCCCGCCGGGGGAACTTGCCGCGAGAGCCAGCTCGGCCAGCCCGCCGCCGGCGGCGACGCGCGTCAGGCGGGTCGCCGCGACGCCGTTGCCCAGCGCGCCGGGCTGGAGGACGTTGGGGGAAGCGTCGCGATCGGTCCGCGGGTTCTGCCGGGCGCCGGTCCAGCCGAAGGCCTCCATCACGTCGGCGACGGCCGTGGCGTTGGGCAGGGCGAGGCTGGGGCGGTCACGTTCGTTGGCCAGGTTGGCGAGCATCCAGGCCCGCTCGGGCCGGCCGAGGCTCACGCGCTCGCCGTTGGTGCGCCGGCCGTCGGGGTCGAAGGTCAGCTCCTCCAGGTCCATGGGCCGCCCCGCCGCGGCGAAGAGCGAGTCGACCACCTGCTCCGCCGAGAGCCGACGACGATCCGGAGCGGCGAAGAAGCGAGACTCCGGCGGCGCGTTCCGGTTCGCCCCGGTCGCCCGCCGCTGGTAAACGTCCGAGGTCAGGATCAGCCGGGCGAGGGCCTTGAGGCTGTAGCCGTCGCCCACGAACCGCCGGGCCAGCCAGTCGAGCATCTCCGGATGGCTGGGGACGCGGCCCTCCCAGTCGTCGGGGGGCTCGACGATCCCCGCACCCAGGTACCGCCGCCAGACGCGGTTGACCGTCACCCGCGCGAACCGCGCATCGGCCGGCGAGGTCACCAGCGCGGCCAGGCGTTCGCGGGCGTCTTTCGGGTCTTCCACGGGAGCCGCGGCGAGGGCCTCCGAGGCCGCGACGAGATCGTCGAACGGCCACTCGGCGGCGATCGGTTCGTCGGGCTTCAGCGTGACCTTGATGAGCGACTCGCGGGCCTTCTTCTCGAAGAAGCCGGCGGGAACGCGGCTGGTCTTGGGCACGATCACGGGCTTCCCCGCGAACATCGCCGCCAGCGAATAAAGGTCGCGCTGGGTGGTGCTGTGATAGGGGGAATCGTGACACCGGGCGCATTGCAGCTCGACGCCCAGGAACGCGGAGGCGACGATCTGCCCCTTGGCGGCGAACGGGGCGTCATTGTCGCCGGCCAGGCCGAAGCCGGCGGCGCCCCCGTCGGCGGAAGACCCGCGCAACTGGATCAGCTCGGCGACCATGCGGTCGATCGGCTTGTCGTCGCGGAGCGACTCGTAGAGGAACCAGCGGAACGGGCCGGTGGTGTTCAGGCTGGCGTTGATGAGCGTGGGGTTCTCCGCCAGCACGTCCTGCCAGTAGCCCATCCAGCCGCCCGCCCATCGGGGATCGGCGAGAAGGCGATCCACGGCCCGCATCCGCTTGTCGGGGGAAGCGTCAGCCAGGAACGCGCGGACCTCGGCCTCGGTCGGCGAGACCCCGACGACGTCAAGCGTCAGCCGGCGGAGGAAGGCCGCATCGTCGAGGGCCGGCGGCGGCGTGAGAGCCTCCTCGGCGACCGGCGGCGCGGGCCAGGAGGCGCCGTCGCGGACCCAATCGGCCAGGGCCTGGATCTCGGCGTCCGGCATCGCCTCGGCGCCGGGGGGCATCCGTTCCTCGGCGTCGTCGGTTCGGAGCCTCCGCAGCAGCTCGCCCGAATCCGGATCGCCGGGAACGAGGGCCGGCTCGCCCGATTCGCCCCCTTGAAGAGCGGCAGCCAGCGAGTCGAGCTTCAGCCCCCCCTTCGACTTCTCGCCGTGGCAGCGCTGGCAACGCTCGCGGAGGATGGGGAGGATCTTCGCCTGGAATCGGCCGCCGTCGCCAACGTCCTTCGCCGCACGCTCGCGAGCCTTCTTGATTCGGGCGTCGAGGAAGGCGTCGATCGGGTGGCCGGCGGCGGGGGGTTCCGAACCGGGATGGGCGGCCAGCCAGGCGCGGGCGGCCTCCCGGCGTTTGTTCCAGTAGGGCTCGCGGTTCATCGCCTGGGCTCGCCGCGTCATGTCCTCAAGTTCGCGGAGCGACGCTTCCAGGCGAGCCAACGCCGGTTCGACGTCCGCGTCGGTCAACTCGACGGGCGAGGCCCCGACCGGCGTCAGGACGTGGTACGTCCGCCCTTTCTCGGATTCGACGGCCACGCAGGTTTCGCCAGGGTCGGGCTTGAGCGTCTTGCCGCCGATGATGGCTTCCAGGACGACCCGATGCGCGCGGTCGGGGGCGAGTTCGACGACGGCCGTGATCTCCTGCTGGCGATGCTCCGCCGGACGAAGTCCCGGATGCGGCGGCTCGGCCGGCGGCGTGATCGGCTCCTCGCCGTTGGGAGAGCCCGTCATCGCCGCGCCCCGGGCGACGACGACGCCGTCGACCCAGAGCCGGCTCAATCCGCGAACTCTCGCCAGAAGCCTGCGAGACCCCGCGCCGGGATCGACGTCCGCCGCCATCCGGACGAGGACAGGCGCCTTCCACGCCCGGCGGACGCCCCAATCGTCATAGCCGTGCGGGAGGCGGTCGATGAGGAACGAATCGGCGGTGAAGCGAGCGGACTCCCCGGGCGGCGTTTCCCCCTGGAGGAACCACCGTTGATGCGCCGGCATCCCTTCATAAAGCGTGACCAGGACGCGGCCGGCGGGGATTGGACCGACCTCGGGCGCCACTTCGGGGGCCGGCTTGTCGGCCAGGTCTTCCCCCACGCGCTGGTAACGCGACTTGATCGCCGCGTCGTCGAACGCCCGGCGGTGGACGGCGACGGAGTCGAGCGCCCCTCGGAAGCTCGCGGAGGCCGCACCGCCCATCGAGGACCCGATCCAGACGGGCGCGTCGTCGACCACCGGCCCCTCGTCGGTCGCCCCCCCCATGTCCCAGACGCCCTCGCGAGGGACTCCGTCGATCCAGGCCCGGATGCTGGCAGCATCGCCAAAGCGATAGGTGACGGCCAGGTGATGCCACCCTTTGCCGGGCGTGAAGCCGTTCTTGGAGGTCCAGCGGTGCCAGTGGGCGTCGCCCGCCGTGCCCGGCCGCTTCGGGGAAGCGAACAGGAAGTTGACGCAGGCCCGACCGCCCCCCTCGCGGACGCGGAGGGCCCAGCTCTGGTTGTCGGCCGGGAACCCAGGGGCTCCGGTCCTCCCCTTGCCGACGACGTAGGCGGCCTCGCCTCGATTCAACTCATCGACCTGGACCCAGGCCTCCAGCGTGATCGCGTCCCCCTTGGCGAAATCAAGCGGGCTGCCGGGCCCGGGGTCGTCGAAGGAGAAGTACGCGCCCCGGCCGTCGAGCTTCACCGCCGTGTTGTCGGGCGCGAAGTCCGGGTAGGTCGGCGGTCGCGGCCCGGGGACGTCGCGATGGACCCCGCCGTGTGGTTCCAACCGGGTGGACTCCTCGGCGTCGAACGTCCAGAGGAACGCCGGCGGCGCGTCGTCGGGCCCTGCCCCGGCGAGCACGAGGCAGGCGAGGACGAGAACGAAGGACCGGGTGCGAGTCCGTGGGGAGGGCGGGGTCATTCAGGGGCTCCGTTCGGCAGGCCGGAGATGAGGACCGGGTCGACGCGCTGGTCGTCGTCGGCCGCGTCCTGGAGAAAGAGGTCCTGGACCGATTCGCCCTCGGCGAAGCCCAGGTCGGAGAGATCGATCCCCACGGCCAGGGTCCGGAAGCCGCTCCGGATCCGGGTGGTGATCAGGGGGGATCGTTCCAGGTCCTCCAGGTTCAGGACCGGGTCGGGGGAGCGATACAGGTGGAAGCCCGACGTCCGCAGGGCTTCCGGCGAGTTCATCGTCAGGTCCCACGCCCGGATCGTGTGCGACCGTCGGCCGCCCTGGAACGACAGGGGGGCGACGTGGAAGGCGTCGCCGTCGAGCGAGTTCGTCAGGCATTGGATCTCGAAGACGACGACGTCCGGCCCCGGCCCGTTGACCACGGGTTTGCGGAAATGGACGGCCATCCCGGGCGTGCCGCCGCCGTCGGCCGAGGAGTCGAGGATCGGGTCGGAGCGAAGCGGCTCGCGGCTCCC
This sequence comes from Paludisphaera rhizosphaerae, assembly GCF_011065895.1. Classification (NCBI taxonomy): domain Bacteria; kingdom Pseudomonadati; phylum Planctomycetota; class Planctomycetia; order Isosphaerales; family Isosphaeraceae; genus Paludisphaera; species Paludisphaera rhizosphaerae. Next base: position 94,694 of record NZ_JAALCR010000018.1, read on the forward strand.
TCCTGGGTTGATGACGCCGGTGTCCAGGGCGTCGTCCGAGAGCAGGTTGCGACGAGGAAGGAAAAGGTCCGGCCCGCTGGCCAGGTGGCCGTTGGGATCTCGGCCCGGATCGGGACGGAACCACGTCAGGCCGACGGGGATGAGCCACTCGATCGGATAGGTCCGAATCACGCCCCCGCGCTGGACGGTCACCGACCTCAGCCGGCCGACGCCGCCGTCGGCGCGGGGCTCGGCCTTGTAGGAGACGACGCGGTCCGGCAGCCGAGGGCGATACATCTCCGGCCGGAAGCCCATCGCCGAGGTGCTCCCCACGTCCGCGGCGGCGAACCGACGGGCCTGGTTCTCGACCAGCCGCGCCTGGAGCGCGGGCTCGGCCTCGCCGTCGGGGCGGCGGTAGACGTCGGCGGCGCCCTCGACGACCTGCACCTCGGTCTCGTTCGTCTCGCGGACGTTGACGACGAACCGGGTGCCGCGGTCGATCACCCGCGTCGCCGGGGTCTCGACGCGGAACCCGGCGGCGTTCCCGGGGGCGTGGACCGAGCAACGGCCGATCTCCAGCGCCAGGACGTCGGCCGCCTCCACGCGAAACGAGGCCGGCGCCTCCAGCACGGCCGAGGCCCCAGCCGGGAAGCTCAGCTCGACGAGCCCATCGGTCAGGACGTAGTCACGACCCCGCTCCAGCGCCGCACCGACGTCCGGGACCGGCTGGCCGAGGAACCGGGCCCGCGAGGCCCCCGCGAGCCGGGCCGCTTCGACCGGCCCCTCGGTTCGACGTTCCATCCGCCGCAGCGCCGCCACGCCCAGGAGGGTCGCGAGCAGCAGCACGGCCGCCGCCGCGAGGGGGATCGCCCAGGGGAAGCGTCGGATGGGGACGGCCGGTCGTTCCGCGTGCTGGTAAGCCTCGCGACGGGCGACCTCGCGGACGAGGGCCGCCTGCATCTGGAGTTCGGCGAAGGCCCGGAGCTTGTCCGGGTCGGAGCGCAGCTCGTCCTGAAAGGCGGCGGCCTCGTCGGGGGCGGCCGCGCCGTCCTGGAATCGGATCGCGCGTTCGAGGAAGTCGAGGTCGTTCATGCTTCGCCCTCCGCCGCCAGTCGCAGCCGGATGCACTCGCCGAGCGTCTTGTGGATGCGGGCGAGCGCCTGGTAGACCGTCTCGACCTTCCGGCCGAGGGCCTCGGCGACCTCGCGCCCAGAGCGGCCTTCGAAGTAGCGGAGTTTGAGGATCTCGCGGTTGTTCAGCGTCAACTCGCCCATGCAGCGGGCCAGGGCCTCGCGACGGCGGCCCAGGCTGTCGGCGGATGCGTCGGGCCAGGCGTCGGCCAGGGCGGCCAGCAGATCCTCGTCCAGTCCTTCGTAGCGGCCGTCCCGGGCGCGGAGGAGGTCGACGGCCCGATTGCGCCCGGCCGCCCGAGCCCAGTTGCGCAGGTGGGCCGGCGACTCGAACGGCTCGCGACGGACGATCGCCTTGACGCAGACGTCCTGGTACACGTCCTCCGCGATCTGGTAGTCGCGGGCGACCGTCGCCAGGTACGCCGTCAGCGCCAGCCGCTCGCTCAGGAGCAGCGTCGTCGTCTCCTCGGCCGTGAGCATCGCGTCGGGTTCCTCCCAGGGAATACGATCGCCCCGGCGATCACTCGACACGAAATCGCGTTTTCTGACGGGAAGCCAGGCCGATAGCCTCTGGCGGACCCAGGCTATCGTCTCGCCGTCATTTCCACGAGAGCGAGCCCAGTAGGTTGCACTCCCTCGCGCATGTCGCTAAAAATAAATATCCTCTCCCACCCGTTCGGAAATGCGGCGAACCTTCAAGGCCGGTCTGCTTACCGGTCAATCCGACGCCCCCCTCCCTCCGCGCGTCCGGTCGATGGATTCGACGCGATGTGGCTCTTTCTTCCCTGCCTTCGCACCGCGAATCGAGGGTGGATCCCATGTCACCAGAGACTGCCCAAGTCTGGAAGCTCCTTCACTCCGTGGCGTGGAACGTCTCTTGCGAGCGAAATCTGATCTGGGATGACAAGCGATGTGTGAACGTATCCGCTCGAGCCTGGCGCTGGTTGTTGGGGTCGAACCTTCATCCTGATATCTGGCGGCAGGCACTTCGTTCCCAGGACGACACCCCCCGATCACCGGCCGCCGAACTCTATAAAGTCTGGTTCATTTATGCGGTCATCTGGATCATCAACCTCGCCAATCGAGACCTTAAGGCTCTCAACATGGGCGTCGATCTAGACGCCGACGAGTCGGACGATCCGCCTAAGGGGGCGACGAAGCAGGCTTCTCTGCTGCGCGATCTGCCCCCCTTTATCGCGGCCCAGATGTTGCTTTTGCTTCTCTACGATGAACACAAGGATGCTTACGAAGTTCTGATCCGGTGGAATACATGTTCGATCGACGACATCATTAGGGATACGAAGCTCCCGTCCGAGGATATCGTCCGCAAACACTACGAATTGGCGATAGAGTTTTTGATGGACTACGTCCAGAACGGCTTCGAAAGTCTGAGGTTTAAGAAGTCCAAGCTGTGGTCTCCCTCGCTGAAAAACCTGGAACATCCCGCTCCTCCCAACAGCGGGTTGTTGAAGGGGGTGCTCCATAAGTACGAAAGGAGAATCCGACAAAGAAGCGAAAGAGACCGGGGCCTCGCCCAAGTCGCCCGAGAATTCGAGCTAACCGTCGAGGAAAATCCCTCTCTCGATTCGGTACTGGGGGCATTATACGCCCTGTTCCCTGATCAACCCCAAGGTGAAAAATCGTTGGAATGAGCTTCCAGCGAGGAGATTTGGAATTCGAAACCGATCTAGCCTAAGAAACCTTCCGTCGACGCTCGTATGGCAGCGATACGAGGACGAACGATTGCAGGGGCGAGGACGTCGTCGAGCGGGCATCGAACGCGCCCAAAACGCGTGACGTACCCATGGATCTCTTCGCGAATGATCCTCTTATGCTCTTCCCTTCGTGGGAATTGGGCCCAGGGCTCTACACTGAACAGGTCATGAAGGTTCTGTCTTTCGCTCCATTCTCGGATCCTATTCACAACCTTCTGAAGGGCATTGAGAGCATTCCCTCCCGTAAAACCAAGCACCCACGCACTCGCATAAGTGCTTACGCAGACTTCATGGGCCTCCTCTTTGGGGACGAACTCGCTTAGCGAGCGGATCATCGCATCAATCTGAGGATCGGCCTCTGTCCGAACGTCCGACATCGTGGGGTCCCTCCTAACCATCGTTGGTTGCCGGCCGTCGATGTGAAAACCGCCCGGGAGAGGGACCTGACAGTCTTCCTATAGAAAAGGGCCCGAATGTTCAAATTCTGCGACGCCAGCCGAAGATCTGTTGTAATCGAACCTCAGAGTACGATTTCTTCGAAAACCCCCCTCGTTAATTGCAGAATTCGCGGATTCGGGCCCCATTGATAGTGGCAAGGACGACCAAGGAATTCAGTCGAGAGACAGTCCAACATCACCAGACGCGAGAAGCGTCGCCCCTATCGAAGGAGACGAGACCATGAGAATCGCATTCGTGGGTCTGAGCGTATTCGGTTTGATCGGGGAGTACCTCGCGGCATGGACGTACCGACCTTACACGACATTCGCAACGCCGCGCTCGAACGGTTTAATCCCCATTCGGAAGCGACTCTTCGCGAACTCAGACGCTGTGAACTTCGATGGAATCCACGCGATCTTCGACGGCGGGCGCCCGAGCCGGCTCAATCGACTTGCGACGTTCCTTCACGCCTGAGGGGCGGGGTTTTCCACGTCACGAGCCGTTGGTTATTGGAGGATGATTGGAATGCCCGCTTCTGCCGAACCCCGTCAGTCGGACTCGGTTAAGCACACGTCCACCCCTTTCGAGACTCTTGAATACCTCGTCTTCAAGGAGAGCGTTGAGGCGTCGGACGCCCTTGCGTCGCTGGGTTTCTGCAACCCCGCGATCGATCGCATCCGGAAAATCGACGCAGAAAACATCCGAGAAGACGACGTCGAGTGGTTTCACGTTCACGTCGAAGGGGGCTGCCCGGCGTGCGCCGAGGCGCTGCGTCGCATGGAAGAGACGCTCGCGGCCGACCAAGGATCAGGCCCGAAGAGCGGTCAGGATGTTGCAAATTCTCAAGCCGGCGCCCCCGCCGACTGCAACACCGTCAAGGCCCAGATGTCGAAGTACCTCGACGACTCCCTGGAGATCCAGGACCGAGACAATTTCAATGAACACGTGCGTGAATGTCGTTCCTGTTTCGACCTGGTCGAGAAGCTGGAATGGACGCTCTATCTGGCCGCGGCCGCTTTTGAGGGCCGCCCGGACGCGCCTCGCGAGGAAGAGTCGCCCGAGGCAGACCCTGGACCATGCGACGGCCCCGGCGATCTGACAAGTGATGCGGCACGGAGAGCCGCCAGGACCGGCGCTGCCGGTCGTGTATAAACCCCTCTCGGTTTCCCGTAAGGATCTCAGCGGACTTCGGCGCACGTCGAAGACGGCTCGTTTTGTCTTCACACCGATAGTACGAGACGAGGTTTCGACATGCCGACGATCGCGGCCGTCATCGACCGGATGTTTCCCGAGGGGACCAACCCGAGCGGTGGCGGCCCAGTCGACAGAACCCAGGCTCCGCAATGGCCTCCCGACGCGTTCGCCGTCGCGGCGACCCTCGTCGGGCGATCCGGCTGCTACAGCCGTCCTGAATCCACAGGCCTTCAAAATCAGACGTTCGACGAGCAGTTCGTCGACCGCGCCGAACGCCTCGGCCGCCTGTGGGCGGGGGAACTCGACGTCCAAAGCGAAGGGTCGCGAGGACCCGTCTCGCCGAGGGAGGCTCCTGAACTGTTCCACGAGTTGGAGGCGTTGTGGAGCGTTCTGACGAACCACCGTGAGCTACGGATCTCGGATTCGAAAGCCGAAGTCTGCTGGCGAGCGGCCCTGCAACTGATGGCCATCGCCGACGAGGCTTGCCGGGGAGTCGGCTTCGCGTCGATTGCCCGAAAGCCCAAAGACGCCCCCTCCCCCAAAACCACCCGTCTGATGGCGCTCGTCCACGCAGTGAATCTTGAGCGCGAGGCGAACATCACGTACGGCCCTTCCGATCAGAAGTTCTCCCTTCCCTACCTGCCGAACAGCCTCTGCAGGATGGTCCCGCCCGACGAGGCCTGCGTCCATCCGAAGACCCGCGCGCCGCGAGCGGGAATCACGCTGCGGTCGTTCTCGCACTACCTGGCGCTGGTGCCGCCGATCGGCGAGGTCGAATCCTCCTGGCGGAATGTCAACGAGGGAATCGCCGCGGAGTCTCCCGCCGAACCGTGGCTCAACGTGCTGGTCGTCCCCTTTCCCTACCATGTCCCGAAAGGCTGCTTCCGCGTCGGTCGCCGAACAAGCTGCGACGCCGTCGCCGAACTGCAGGCGGCGCGCGACTTCCATTCGTTCTTCTTTGACGCCGAGGCAAAGTGGCTGAAGGACCAGGAACGGGCGCTCGACCCCAAGGCCCTCGGCCATTTTCTGGTGGACCTCGTCAAGGAGGCGAATGCGGCCCCCCAAGGCGGTCGGGTCGACGTCATGGTCTTGCCTGAGCTGGCGCTGGAGGCCAACATCGCGGAGAAGGTCGCCGAGATTCTGGCTGAACGAACTTCGCTCAACATGTTCGTCAGCGGCGTCTACGAACAACCGGCCGACGCCGACCCGATCAACGCCGTGGATTCCTACCTGCTCTTCAACGGCGAGGTCGTCGACAAGAACCGTCAGACCAAGCATCACCGCTGGAAGCTCGATCCCCGACAGTGCCAGGACTACGAGCTCGGCCCAGACTTCGACGCGTTGCAGTCGACCGTCGCGGCGGCGCCGGCGGGCCAGGACGACGAGCCTGACCCAGACTTCGATGCACGAGATGAACAGACGGCGTTCTGGGAGCACATCGACATCACCCGTCGCACCGCCTCGTTCTGGGTCTTTCGTCCCGGCGTCAGCGTGACGACCCTGATCTGCGAGGACCTGGCCCGTGTCGACCCCGTCCACACCTACATCAGGACCATCGGCCCGACTCTCGTCATCGCCCTGCTTATGGACGCGGCCCAGAAGCGAACCCGATGGCCGGGGCGGTATGCGACGAACCTTCGGGACGACCCGGGATCGTCCGTGCTCACGGTCAGCTCGCTGGGGATGATCCGTCTCGTCCGCAAGTATTACGACGCCGAGGCGCCGCAGGCGGTGGCGTTCTGGGCTGATGAGCACGTCGCCCGCGAACTTTGGCTCGACCCGGGGAGCCATGCCCTGCTGCTCAAGCTCAAGCCTGTGTTCTCCACGAATTACACGCTCGACGGGCGGGGCAACGACGGACGAACCATCAGCCTCCGCCTACCGTCCCACGAAGAAGGGCGGGAGGCGGAAGACGCCTTTGAAGCGGCGAAGGCGGGGGCCGCGGCCGCCTCCTGGGCCCTGGACGCCGCCGACAAGGCCGTGAGAGGAGCATCGGATCGGACGGGGAAGGAGTCGATCGAAGCGGTCAAGAAAACCGCGATTGCGGCGGCCTCGGCCGCCCAGGACGCGTTGAAGGCGGCCCACGAGGCGGTGAAAGCGGCACGGGCGGCCGGTCTGCACCGTACCAAGAACAAGCGGGTGATCCAGATCCAGCATCCGCGACCGCCGGCGTGGCTCGGCATGAATGCGCCGTCGGAGACCTCTTCTCAGGGCGCCGCCTCATGAATGAATCGTCCCCTCGCCCCGACGAGGCCCCGGGCGAAACAGCGGCCGCGGAAGCAAAACGCCTGCAAGAAGAGGGGCGCCGGCAGATCGCCAACCTGCTGCGTTCCACCGCCGCGAAGCGCCCCTGGATCCAGAGCGAACTGGACGACGCCGAGAACGAGGTCGTTCTGATCCTGCTCGATCGCGTGGGGTCCAACATCTGGGAGGATCTGAGCCCACGGAAGTTCGGCTCCGAAGCAGCTCGACAGGCGCGTCGAAGCCTTTTCCAGGCGGTGCAGATCGTCTCCGATCGCCTCCGAAATCGCCGACGGGTCGAGATCAAGCCGGGAGACGCTGACTACGACCCCGACGCCGACAAAACGCGTCGCCAGCGGCGGACGATCGCCCCCGACTGGCATCTCGGCGACGACGCCGAACGGGTCGTCGACGATGCTGTCGAGGACGGGGTGCGCATCGACGTCCGCACCGCCCTCGACGGCCTGCAACCGCAACAACGTCGGATCGTCGTCCAGCGCGTCGTTCAGGGGCTGACCTGGGAGCAGATCGCCGCCGAGCTCAAGGTCACAGCCTCTCAAGCTCGTTCCCAATTCTCGAGCGCCCGGTCTGTGCTCGCCGATTGGCTGCGGGCCTACAGCGACGACCTCTGAAATCCTCGGACGACCGAGATCGGGGATGGAAGAAGTCGGAGCTGAGGCCTACGTCCCGGGAGAGTCCGCGGTAAACTGACCGTCGTCCCTGCGAACTCATGAATCTTTCCAGAGACTCGCTCCCTCGGGCTCCTCCCGCAGTCCTCTCCAAAAGCGGCACCATGAAGCGTCCATCGGCCCTCGTCCTCGCAAGCGTTCTGGCGTTCACCGCGTCGCACCACCGCGCGAACGCCGAGGACCATCCCAACATCGTCTTCATCCTGGCCGACGACCTGGGGTGGAACGACACCACGATCAACGGCGAGAGCCAGTTCTACGAGACCCCCAACATCCAGCGGCTGGCGGATCGGGGGATTCGGTTCACCAACGCCTACGTCGCCAACCCGCTCTGCTCGCCGACGCGCGCCAGCATTCTCACCGGGCTGTATCCCGGGCGGGTCGGGATCACGGCTCCCAACTGCCATCTCCCGGCGGTGCGTTTGAACCCCGTCAGTCAGCCGACGGCGCCTCCCGATCAGAAGGCGCTTCCCCAGATCAGCGCGACCCGGCTGAAGACGACGTACCCCAGCCTGGCGAAGACGCTGAAGCAGGCGGGATACGCCACGGGACACTTCGGCAAGTGGCATCTGGGTCGGCCCCCCTATTCGGCGCTCGAGCAGGGGTTCGACGTGGATCTGCCGCATGCGCCGATCCCCGGTCCGGGCCCCAGCTATCTCGGCCCCTGGCCCTTCTGGCCCGACAAGGGAGCGGAGGGAGAGCACATCGAGGACAGGATGGCCAAGGAGGCCTCCGCGTTCATCCGCGAGCACAAGGACGGGCCGTTCTTCCTGAACTACTGGGCGTTCTCCGTCCACAGTCCGTGGACGCCCAAGCCGGACCTGGTCAAGAAGTACGAGGCCAAGGCGGCCAAGCTCCCTCCCGGCGAGCGCCGGCGGAACCCGATCTACGCCGCGATGATCGAGAGCCTGGACGACGCCGTCGGCGTGTTGCTGGAGACGCTGGACGAACTCAAGATCGCCGACCGGACGATCATCGTCTTCACCGGCGACAACGGCGGCGTGAACTGGTTGGACCTCAAGTGGCCCCAGATGTTCGGCCTGAAGACTCCGCCCACGTCCAACGCCCCGCTTCGCGGCGGCAAGGCGTGCCTCTACGAAGGGGGCACGCGTGAGCCCACGGCCGTCGTCTGGCCGGGACGGATCGCCCCAGGAACCGTCACCGACGCCATCCTGTCCAGCGTCGACTGGCATCCCACGCTGCTGGAGATGGCCGGGCTCAAACCGCTGGAGGGCCAGAAGCTCGACGGGATCTCCCAGGTGTCGACCCTCCTGGGCAAGGGCCCCGTCCGGGAGGTCGCCTACTGCTTCTTCCCCCACTTCCTGGGTCACGGCGGCGGCGACCCGCGTTTCGACCTCCTCGCCTGCGTCCCCGGGACGTGGGTCCGCAAGGGAGACTGGAAGCTGATCCGCTTCCACCACGACAACGACGACCAGACCGACCGATTCGAGCTGTACAACCTCAAGGACGACCTCGGCGAAACCAGGAACCTCGCCGCCGACCGCCCCGACCTCGTCAAGGAGCTGGACGCCCTCATCGATCGCCACCTCGAAGACATCGGCGCGATTGTCCCGCCCAGGAACCCGGCCTACAAGCCGAAGGGGTCGTAACGACTCTCCAAGAAGGATCGCGACTCCGCCGAGCCCTCGCCGCCGAGGGAATCGCGCGGATGGTGCGTCGATTTCGGAGTTTTTTCCTGCGACAATCCCACCGTGGGGGCCCCGTCGCCCCTCGCCTCCCTCGAGTCCGAAGCTGTTCCGAGGAGCCCACCGTTGAACATGGGATCGATCCCTTGCGCTCGATGTGGAGTGATGTGCTCACCGGCGGATACAACAGACGGGCTCTGCTCGGATTGCCGGATGAAGCGTCGGCACGGGCCGGAGACGGAGCTCGATGAAGAGACGATCCCCGGCCCGTCGAGCGATGCCGGCCAGGAACCGACCGATCGGATGGGGCCGGACGAGACGTCGACGCCTCAGCCGGACGGCGCGGTCGAGGACGACAGCACGACCCTGCCGCCGGACGGCCTCACGGTGAGCGCCGGGGCTGGGGCCAAGGCCCCGGTCGACCTTGGACGAGGGACCACGGTCCATTACTTCGGCGACTACGAGATCCTGAAGGAACTGGGTCGCGGCGGGATGGGGGTGGTCTACAAGGCCAGGCAGCTCAGCCTCAATCGGGCCGTCGCGTTGAAGGTCGTCAAGGCCGGGGTTCTGGCGGACGACGAGGAACGCCGCCGATTCCAGAATGAGGCGGAGGCCGTCGCGCTGCTCGATCACGTCGGGATCGTTCCGGTCCACGAGGTCGGCGAGCACGAGGGGAAGCCGTACCTTTCGATGAAACTCATCGAGGGGGGCAACCTGACGGCAAGCCTCGCCAGGTACAAGCAGGACCCTCGCGCAGCCGCCGCTCTGACCGCCGAGATCGCCGAGGCCGTCCACCACGCCCATATGCGCGGGATTTTGCACCGCGACCTGAAGCCCGCGAACATCCTGCTCGACGCCGGGGGCCACCCCCACGTCACGGACTTCGGGCTCGCCAAGCGCGTCGAGGAGGACCTCGAACTGACCGCGAGCGGCGCGATCCTCGGGACGCCGTCCTACATGAGCCCGGAACAGGCCTCGGGTCGCCGAGGCGCGATCACGACGGCGTCCGACGTTTACGGCCTGGGGGCGATCCTCTACGCGCTCCTCTCCGGCAAGGCGCCGTTCGGCGGCGGGAGCGTCGTGGAGACCATCGACGCGGTCAGGAATCAGCCGCCAGTCCCTCCGCGTCGGGCGAACCCCGACGTCCCCCGCGACCTCGAAACGATCTGCTTGAAATGCCTGGAGAAAGACGCGCGACGAAGGTACTCCTCGGCGTCCGCCCTGGCGGACGACCTGAAAGCCTGGCTGGAATCCCGGCCGATCTCGGCCCGCCCCGTCGGCGCCTTCGAGAAGCTGCGACTCTGGTGCAGGCGGAACCCGGCCGTGGCGGCGTCAGCGGCGGCGGTCGTCATGGCGCTCGTCCTGGGGACGGGGTCGGTGATCGCCGTACAGACCCGGGCGAACGGCCTGCTGGAGAAGAAGAACCTCGACCTTCAGGCGTCGAATGCGGAACTCGACAAACAGCGGCTCCGCGCCGTCTCGGCTGAGGCCGAGGAACGCCGCCGCGCCGCGGAGGTCCAGGAGACCGCGGACTTCCAGTCGAAGATGCTCGCCCAGGTCGATCCCGCCCAGGCCGGCCTGAACCTCTCCCAAGACGTGAGAGCCCGGTTCGTGGAGGCCCTAGCGAAGGCGGAGACCTCCGACGTTGAGCGGGCGCGGCAGGAAGAGGCCTTCGTCAACGCCTGGAGCCGGGTCAACTCCACCGACGCCGCCCGCACCCTGATCGACGGCGCCATTCTCAAGCCGGCCGCCGAGGCGATCGACGTCCAGTTCAAGGACAGGCCCTTAATCGCCGCCACGCTGCGGCAGACTCTGGGAGAGCGATACGAAGACCTCGGCGACTACGAGGCCGCGGCCCTCCAGATGAAAGCCGCGATCGACGCCAGACGACGAACGCTTGGGGACGACCACCCGGAGACGCTCGAGGCGATGGTCGAATTGGGTCGCATACTCACGTCGCAGGACAAATACGACGAGTCGTCGCGGCTCTTGAAGCAGGCCATGGATACGGGCCGAAAAGTCCTCGGCGACGATCATCGCACGACCCTGAGCGCCACCCACGGCATGGGGGTCGTGCTCAGCAAGCAAGGGCGATGGGACGAGGCGGCCTCGCTTTTGAGCGAGGCCTACGAGCGACGTCTACGGCTGTTCGGAGAAGACGACCGCGACACGTTGACGGCGATCGCCTCGATGGGAGACATCCTCAAGGCGCAGAGCAAGCTGAACGAGTCGCTGCCCTACCTCAGACGGGCGGTCGACGGGAGGCGGAAGGTCCTGGGCCCGGACGCCGACGCCACGCTGAACTCCCTGAATAACCTGGGCACGCTGTACGTCGACCTGAAACGGCACGCGGAGGCCGTCGCGTGCTTTCGCGAAGTGTGCGACAAACGGCGCGTCCTGCTCGGCGCGGTCCATCCCCGGACCATGAACGCCCTCCGAAACCTCGCCGGAGCCCTCTCCCGCGAAGGGAACGACGCGGAGGCCGAATCCCTGATGCGTGAGGCGCTCGCCGACGACCGCCGGATCCTCGGGGACGATCACCTGTCCACGCTCGTGTCGCTGAACAACCTCGGCGCGTTCCTGCTCGAAAAGAACAGACCGGACGACGCCGAGCCGTTCTGCCGCGAGTCGCTGGAGAAAAATCGGCGAATCCTCGGCCCCAACCACCCCAGGACCCTGGTCGCGACGAACGTGATGGGCTACGTCTACTCGCGAAAGAAGCGGCCCGCCGACGCCGAGCCCTTGCTGCGCGAAGCCATCGAGATCAGCCGACGCATCAACGGGGAAAATCATCAAGACACCCTCGTATTCATCCAGAACCTCGGAACGTCGATCATGGATCAGAAGAAGCCGGCCGAGGCCGAGCCGGCGTTCCGCACTGTCGCCGAGAAAGCCTCCGCGGCGCTCGGCGATCGACATCCGCTCGTCGTCGGCGCCAGGACCAATCTGGCGCGCGTCCTCCTCGACCAAAAGAAGTTCGCCGAGGCGGTCGAGGTCCTGGCGTCCAGCGAGAAGACGGCCCGTGCGATCGGCGGTCGAGAGGGAGATCGATCGCTCGCCATGACCCTGCAGCGGTTGGGGACGGCTCGAATCGGCCTCCACGAATTCGAGAGGGCGGAAGCGACCCTCCTCGAAGCCCACGGCGTCGTCCTCAGGATGCGAGCCGCCGGCGTCGCCGACTCGCGCAACTGCGAACGGACGCTCGTGCAGCTCTACACCGACTGGGACGCCGCCAAACCGGGGAACGGTTACGACGCGAAGGCCGCCGAGTGGAAGAAGAAACTCGAAGAACCGGCGTCGCCGTCCCCCACTCCCAAGGCGAGCTGACGGCTTCCGGAGCCGGTCGAGACGTCCCATTTCGGCCGATGACGTCCTCGGCCCGTTTGACAGGGTTGGCGGTTCTGGGGTGCAATCGGATCCACCAGGGCCGTCTTGTTCCCGCTCCGGAGCCTTCGATGTTCAGGATTCGTCGTTTCATCGCCGCGATTCTCGTCGGCGTGGTTTCTTTGCAGTCTGCGCCGCAGGCGTTCGCCTGGGGGCGGGTCGGGCATCGGGTGATTGGGAGGGGGGTGGAGGCCCGGCTCTCGCCGAAGGCGAAGGCTGCGGTGGCGGCGCTGCTTGCTCCGGGCGAGACGCTCGCGGACGCCTCGGTCTGGGCGGACGAGCACAAACGCGAGCTGCCGCAGACGGCCTCGTGGCACTACATCGACGTTCCACTGGACGAGCCCCGCTACGACGCCCGGTTCTCGGGCGAGGATCCGGCGAAGGGGTGCATCGTCGCCAAGATCCGCGAAGAGATCGCCGTCATGAAAGATCCCGGCCGGTCGATCGACGAGCGTCGGATCGCCTTCCGATTCGTCGTGCACCTGGTCCAGGATCTGCACATGCCGATGCACGTCGGCGACAACAGCGACAAGGGAGGGAACCTCACCCAGGTCCAGTTCTTCGGCGAAGGGTCGAACCTCCACCGCGTCTGGGACTTCGAGATGATCGAGCGCGACGGCGCGACCGAGGAGGCGTGGCTCGCCATCCTCGCCAAGGAGCCCGCGGCCGAGGCAGACGCCGCCGGCTCGCTTGAGGACTGGGCCACCGAAAGCCTGCTCGCCGCCCGCGCCGCGTACCAGGCGCCCGGCACGACCCAGCGAATGAAGTCGGGGGCCAAACTCGCCGAGGCCTACCTCGAAGCCAACCGCCCCGTCGTCCGTCGTCGCCTTCACCTGGCCACCGTTCGGCTCGCCCGGGTTCTGAACGAGGCGTTCGGGGGGTGAGCCGAATCAGGGAGGGGGTGGATTTCCAAACCGTCGACAGCCCAAAATAGATAAGTCCGAGAACGGAGATTGAAGGTCGTGGAAGTCGGAGGGCGTGCGGGTCGCGATCCTATCCATAACGGCCTTCCCCCCTCGCGGGGGAAGGTGGCCCGAAGGGCAATACTGTTCGGCACGACTTGCATAGAAGCCATCGGAGGCGATTGCCTCCCTTCTCCCCTGGTGGGAGAAGGTGCCCCGTAGGGGCGGATGAGGGGGGTCATAACCGTCGGCGGACGTTGGGATCCCCCTCATCCGACCTTCGGCCACCTTCTCCCACCAGGGGAGAAGGGAGGTTTCCATCGCTTCTTCTGAAGCTCAATTCCCGTGCCGAACAGTATTGGCCCGAAGGGCCGGATGAGGGGGGATCGGCGTCGCATCAAGAGCCAGCCGCCTGGGTGCCATGGCCACACTTGTGTGGCCATGCGATCGGCGACGGTCGCGCTGGCTTCCCACACCGGTTCATGGCCACGCAAGCGTGGCCATGGCACCCGGAGTCACCTTGTGAACCAGTCGCCGGAGTGCATCCAACGGCGGTCGTCCCCCTCATCTGATCGCTTCGCGATCTGTCTTCCCCCGCGAGGGGGGAAGACTGTAATCCTCTTCGACACGCTCAATCCAAACCGGTCGACGCCCTCTCCCGCTACCGGAGCCCCGCCATGAATCCCCTCGAAGAATACGCCCTGTCCGAAACGCGTCGGCAGTTCTTCCGTCGGGGGGGCAACGCCGTGGGATGGGCGGCGTTGGCGGCGCTGCTGGGTCGGGAGGGCCGTGTGCTGGGGGGCGACGTCCTGGCAAAGCCCGCGGCGCACGTGCCGCCGATCCCGACGCACTTCGCGCCCAAGGCGAAGCGGGTCGTCTATCTGCACATGGTGGGCGGGCCTTCGCAGATGGACCTCTTCGACTACAAGCCGAAGATGGACGCGATGTACGACAAGGACCTGCCCGAGTCCATCCGCAACGGCCAGCGTCTGACCACCATGACCAGCGGCCAGGCCCGGTTCCCGATCGCGCCGTCGAAGTACAAATTCCAGCAGCACGGCGAGAGCGGCATGTGGGTCAGCGAGATGCTCCCCTATACCGCGAAGATGGTCGACGACCTCTGCTTCATCCGGAGCATGCACACCGAGGCCATCAACCACGAGCCGGCCGTCTCCATGCTCCAGACCGGCAACCAGATCACCGGCCGCCCCTGCCTGGGCTCGTGGGTCAGCTACGGCCTGGGCTCGCTCAACGAGGACCTCCCCACGTTCGTCGTCCTCGTCGCCCGGCCGACGAATACGGAGCAGCTCCAGGCGATCTCCGCGCGGCTCTGGTCGTCGGGCTACCTGCCGGGCGAGCACGCCGGGGTCTCGTTCCGCAACGCGGGCGACCCAATCCTTTACATCAACAACCCGCCGGGCGTCCCCAAGGAGGTCCGGCGCAACACGCTCGACGGCCTCCGGGCCCTCAACGAGATGAACCTCCGGCAGGTCGGCGATCCCGAGACCCGCACCCGGATCGAGCAGTACGAGTTGGCCTTCCGCATGCAGGCCAGTGTCCCCGAGCTGACCGATACCAGCGGCGAACCCGAATCAACCTATCAGCTCTACGGCGAGGACGCCCGCAAGCCCGGATCGTTCGCGAACTCGATCCTGCTGACGCGACGGCTGCTGGAACGCGGCGTCCGCTTCGTGCAGATCTACCACAACAACTGGGACCACCACGCCAACGTCGGCGGCCGGATGCCCTTCCAGTGTCGGGACGTCGACCAGCCCTGCCACGGCTTCATCCAGGATTTGAAGCAGCGCGGGATGTTCGACGACACCCTGGTGATCTGGGGCGGCGAATTCGGCCGCACCATCTACAGCCAGGGGGGGCTCTCGCACGACAACTACGGCCGCGACCATCACCCCCGATGCTTCACCATGTGGATGGCCGGGGGCGGCGCCAAGCCGGGAGCCGTGTACGGCGAGACCGACGAGTTCAGCTACAACATCGTCAAGGACCCCGTCCACATCCACGACTTCCACGCCACCATCCTGCACCTGCTGGGCTACGACCATGAGCGGTTCACATACCGCTACCAGGGCCTCGACCAGAAGCTGACGGGCGTTGAGCCCGCCCACGTGATCAAGGCCCTGTTGGCCTGATTCAGCCCGTGCTCGACACGGCCCTCCGATCGCCGCGTCGAGAGCGCCCATCCTTGAGGCAACAGCCGCTTACTTCGCCTGCGCGGCCGCCGGCGTCTTGGCTCGGGCGAGGTAGTCGGGCAGCAGCGTTTCCAGATCCTTGCGGGCGTCGAGGCTGGCGAGCCGGCCGTCGGCGTCGATCAGGAGGAGGCGGGGGATGGAGTCGATCCCCAGGCCGGTGACGAGCGAGGCGTCGAAGCCGTCGCCCGGGCAGTACTGGGGCCAGGAGATCTCGTTCTTGGCGACGAAGGTCTTGACCTTCTCGCGGCCCTCCGCGCCCTCGTCCAGGCTGACGCCGAGGAACTCGACGCCCTTGTCCTTGAACTCGGCGTAGAGCTTCTTCATGCGGGGCATCTCGGCGACGCAGGGGCCGCACCAGGTCGCCCAGAAGTCAACCACGACAACCTTCCCCTTGAGCCCGGCGATCGAGACCGGCTTGCCGGAGACGACGTCGTCGAAACCCAGCTCGAACGGCTTGCCGACGCGGTCCAGCGCGGCGATCGAGGCGACGGCCGCCTTGGCGGAGGGGTGGTCGGGATAGTCGGCGATCAGGCGATCGAGAAGTTTGCGCTTCACGGCCGGGTCGCCGGTCGTTGAGGCGAAGCCGTTGAGGAGATTGGCGCCCATCCGGTCCCTGGGGAAGTCGGCGAGGAACCGCTCGACCTCGGGGAGAGCCGCCTCGGGATCTTCGCGGTGGGACGTGACGGTCGCGATCGCCCGCATCATCCGGGCGTTCTTGACGAAGCCCGGGGCCTTCTGATTCTCCAGGGCCCGGTCGATCTCGGCGACGGTCGCCGCCGCGGTCGCGGGCGCCATCATCGTGTTCGTCCAACGGCCGACGAGCATCTCAGGGAGCCGTTCGTTCTTCGGGTCGGCGTTGAGCAGCTCCAGAGCGAGCTCGCCCTTGCAGAGAGCGGCCTTGCCGTAGGCCTCGCGAAAGGCGCGAATCTCTTCGGGCGTCTTGACCTTCTGGTCGGGATCGCTGGCGGGGAAAACGACGGCGTCGTAATCGGCGAGGATCGCGGCGGACTTCCGCACGGGTTTTGGGTCGTCGGCGAGAGCAGCCGTCGCGAGCGATGCGGCGGCGATCCAGGCGAGGGCGGCTTTCATCGGGGAGCGGCTCCGTGAGTGCATCTCAACCTTTACATACAGTGGCGACTACAAGGTTTTGAAGTTCCCTCTCCCGCCGGGAGAGGGCAGCCGCGCAGCGGCGGGTGAGGGTCGTGGTAGTTCGGAGGGCAGGTCGGATGAAATCCGGAACCATAACGGCCTTCCCCCCTTGAGGGGGAAGGTGCCCCGAAGGGGCGGATGAGGGGTGGAGATCCAGAAGCCTTCGAACTCGGTGCCTCGCTTCAAGCCGACGCCGGTCGTCCCCCTCATCTGACCGCTTCGCGGTCTGTCTTCCCCCTCCGGGGGGGAAGACGTCCTCGCCTCCAGTCCTATGCTTGCAAGTCCGACGACCCTCTCCCGGCGGGAGAAGGGACGATGGCGGCGGCTGGTTGCTGATCGGGCTCAGTAGGCGTCCGACGAAACCACTTCGCCGCCGTTGCGGGTGGAGAGCTTCTGCCAGACGCCCATGTAGGCGCCGTTCTGGAGGGTGAATCCGTAGTCGCCGGGGCCAACAGAGGAGTACATCTCGGCGTTGGCGCCGACGGGGAGGCCGGTGGTCGGCGTGGGGATCGTCCAGGAGTCGATCGAGTCCTTGATGAAGTGGACCGAGCCGTCAGCGTAGGCCGCGTTGACGCCGCCGGAGTGGAAGCTCATCGCGACGTTGATCAGGTAGTAGCTGGGGATGTTCTTGTACTTCTTCAGGCCGTTGGGCGGGAAGCGGGTCTCGAAGACGCTGGAACCCGGGTCGCCGTCGTTCCACCAGTGGTAGCCCTTGCTGGTGGAAGGATTGAAGAAGCCGTGGCCGTTCTCAGAGAAGGCCAGGGTGTTGCTGGTGCCGTCGGTGATCGAGGCGATCGTCACCGGGCCCTGGTCGACGATCACGCCCTTCTGGTAGGCCGGCAGCGCGGGGTCCGCGCCGACGCCGCCGACGACCTTGAAGCCGTTGGCGTTCCAGGGGCCGCCGCAGCCGAAGTAGTGGGTCAGGCCCTGGTTCAGCGTGAGGGTGGCCGGCAGGTAGTAGTAGTCGCCCGTCAGCTGGACCGGCGTCGAGGAGGTGGGATCGCTCGGGCAGAGGAGCATCGAAAGGCTGACCGACGTGATCGTCGTGTTGCCGGCGTCGATGTAGCTGTACATGAAGTTCGCCGAGTTGTAGATCGCGCTCTGCTCCAGGAACGGAGCCATCCGCACGAACTCCGAGAAGCCGAACTGGGACTTGCCGTTGAAGTTGTAGATGTTCGCCGGCGGGTAAGAGCCGTTGCTGCTCTCATAGTTCGCGGCGGCCAGGCCGATCTGCTTCAGGTTGTTGACGCACTGGGCCCGGCGTGCGGCCTCGCGGGCGCTCTGCACGGCGGGAAGCAAGAGGGCGATGAGGACGGCGATGATCGCGATGACCACCAGCAGCTCGATCAAAGTAAAGCCGCGGCGGCGAGGCTTCAGGGGTTGCGTTCGAGACATGGGGGGACTCCTGCGGGGACGAAACGGAAGAATGACGAGGTGACGGACGGCCCTGGAGAGAGGAGGGAGGAGGGGCCGGTTGGTTGCGGTCTGGGTCGGCTGGCTCTGGCTCAATGGGTCTGGGCGGCCTTCGCGGCCTTGGCCTTCGCCTTGACGTCGGCGGCGGCCTGCTTGGCGTCGAACTGGCCGGCGGGTTTGCGTTCGGGGAGGTCGATCGTTCCGGCCATGCGGGACGTCTCGTCGCCGCAGCCGGCGAGGACGACGGCCAGGGCGAGCCCAAGGGCGGCGAGGCGACGTTGCTTTCGGGGCCGTTCAGAGGTCATGACGACGGGTCCACTCCTTTTGCTGGGCGACACGTAGGACTCGGTTCGATCAGAGCCCGGAGGTCGTCCGGGGGTCGGGGTCGATGAGGCGTCGGCGGTTGAGTTTGGGATCGACGGCGCGGGTCAGTTCGGCGAGCCGCCGCAGGGTCGGAAGCATGGCGCGAAGGGCGCCGGCCTGGGCCGGGTGCCGCTCCAGGATGGCGTCGACGGCGAGCGTCTCCCCCTCCTGAAGCCTGGCGGTGATCTGTTCGGCCAGGACGGCCAGGGCGGCGTCCAGGGCCTCGTCGGAAAGGGGAGGTTCGTTCACGCGTCGAGCCCCTCCAGCCGGGCTCGGAGTTTGACCAGGGCGCGGTAGAGGCGGACCTCGGCCGCGCCCGGCGTACAACCCAGGGCCTCGGCGATCTGGGCCGCGCCGAGTTGTTCGATGTGGCGCATCACGAGAATCTCACGGTCCTTGGTCGGCATGCCGTCGAGCGCGGCCATGACTCGCTCGATCCGCTCCTGGCGGGCCAATCGCCCGCTGGGGCTGGTGTCGTCGGCGGCCAGGCGGCGGCTTAGGGCCGACCGCGAATCGTCCCACGACTCCGGCGCGGCCTCGCGGCGGACGCTTCGCGCCTGCGCCGTGATGTGCCGTCGGTGGGCGTCGACGACTCGGTCGGAAGTCAGCTGCCGCAGCCATCCCAGGAACGGCAAGGGGCGGTCGCGGAGGAAGTCGTCCAGCCGCGTCGAGGCTTCCGCCAGCGCGTCCTGGACGACGTCCGAGGGGTCGATTCGCGAGGCCAGCCGACGATCCAGCCGGGCCCGGACCATCCGCCGCAGATCGTCGCGGTGCCGCTCCAGCAGCTCCCGACGCGCGGCGTCGTCCCCAGCCAGGCTCCGTTCGATCAGCGCTTCCACGGCGGCGGCCCCCTCAATGGTCATCGCCTTCTCCCTCTATCGCTTACCCCGCAGAGCGTCGCGATTCCTTACACGATTCTTCGGAGAATCTTCCGGATCGTCGAGGGGGGAAGATTTGCAGGGAGTCATGCACTTCCCAAAAACCGTGGCGCAGCGAGCCGAGCCCCCTGGCCACGCGAGCATGGCCAGGGGGCTCGTCCAGGTATCCGTTATCCGTCCGAGGATGCGGCCTCACTGGTTCTATTTGTCCGAATCCGCCTTGCCGTCCGCCCGAGCCGTCAGCCCGTGGAGCAGATCCACGGCCTTTTGGAGGTGCGAACCCGCCTCGTCGAGAGCATCGCGGGCCCTGGGGTTCCGGTTCATTACGCCGTAGCCCTTATTCATGGCGACCGCTTCGTCGAGTAGCTTCGAGGCGTCCTCACCCTGATCGAGCTTGCCGATGGCATTCTCGATGAGCTTGATGGTGTCGTTGCGCCGCTTGTCTCGTTCCTCGAACTGATCGGCCCCCTTCCTGAACGGCACGGTCTTCAGGGCGTCGCGCGCCGATTTCAGTTGGGCGATGGCCTCGTCGATCTCCCTGGGCCGTCGACCGGGGGACTCCGTCAGCGCGTTCGCCTTCCTGGGCTTCGCGATCTTGAGCACGGCGGCCAGTTTGAGGAAGCCGTCCGAGGGCGTCAGCTTCGCGTCGCCGAGGGCGGTTCGGACGTCGGGATCGGCGGCGAGCGTCTCGTACTCGCGCACGACTTCCCGGACGCGCTCGGCCAGCGCCGACCGTTTCGACTCCGCTGCCTGGCAGGCCTCCTCGGCCAGCTTCGCGAGCCGCGCTTCTGCTTTCGGCTGGGCCTTCGTTTTCGCCTGGCCTTGCATCGCTCGCTCTCTCTGCGCGGCTTTGATGTCGGCCTTGCCGGCGCGAAAGGCGGTCTGTTCTTCGAGCGTCTTGCCGTCCCGCTTGGCAAGCTTCATCTCGCCGACGAACGCGCGATCGAACGCGATGCGTTGGTGAAAGTTGATGATCGACTGGTTCGTCGCGGCCACCGCGCCCGCCCGTTCGATGGCCTCGGCGGCCGCGTCCATCGCGGCCAGCGTCTCCTCATAGCGCCCGTAGACGTCGGCCTCCGACGCCAGCCGATACGTCCCTTTGACCTTGTCGACCCCCTTGCTCTTGAGCAACTCGGCCTGGGGGTCAGGCCCTTCGAAGTCGGCGGCCGAATTGGCTCCGCTGATCGCGACGAGACCACAGACGACGACCGCGAGCGACGATTTAACAGCGGTTGTAGTCATTATTGGATCCCACCTATGTCTTGTGACGAGCGACCCGTACGCCCCCGATTAAATCAACGCCCTCGCCCTCCGCCTACCGAATTCCCACAAACGCGTCGATTTCGATCGCGCGCCGCGGCCCGGTTCGACCAGTCGCGATCGGCGCGGGATCGGGCTTCGGGGCGCTCACCGAAAAGGGGGGGGTCAGAAGCGCCCCATCGCCCCGCGCTCACGCTCGTCGGCAAAGCGATCGGCGACGGTCGCGCTCATGCGGCGTCGATCGATGGCCCCGCATGGCGAGGCATGCCGCCCGTCACTTCTCGGCTTCAGCCTTTTTCGGCCTGGGGATGTGCTGGGGCTTGGCGGGGTCGTAGTTCGGATTCGGCGTCGGCATCTGGGCCCCGCCCTCTTCACGCCAGGCCTGAAGGCGATCCCGCAGGCGGCGGGCGACGTCCGGCTTCTCAGCGGCGAGGTCGTGCTGTTCGCCGGGGTCGTCGCAGAGGTTGTAGAGTTCGAGCCGGCCGTCGTCGAGTTGCTCGATCAGCTTGAGGTCCCCCTCGCGCACGGCGCTGTAGGGCATGGTCCCGCCCTGCTGGTAGTGCTGGTGGTGGGGATAGTGCCAGAACAGAGCGTCGCGTTTCAGGTCGCCCGTCCTGCGAAGCAAGGGGACCAGACTGACGCCGTCGGGGCGATGCTCTGGCGCGTCCTTGAGCCCGGTCGCCTGCAGGAGGGTCGGATAGAGATCGGCTGTGATGACAGGCGCATCGCAGACGCCGCCCGGCTTCGTGACGCCGGGCCAGGAGATGATCAAGGGGACGCGGACTCCCCCCTCGTAACACGAGCCCTTGCCGGCGCGGAGGGGTTTGTTCGAGGTGGTCGGGACGCGTCCGCCGTTGTCCGAGGCCACGACCACGATCGTCCGATCGGCGATCCCAAGATCGGCGAGGGTTTTGCGGACGCGCCCCACGGTTTCGTCCACGCTCTCTACCATGGCCGCGTACGCGGGGTTGTGGTGCTCGAGCCCGGGACGCAGCTTCTTGTTGTATTTCTCGACGAGGTCCGCGCGGCCCTGGATCGGCGTGTGGACTCCGTAGTGCGGGAAATAGAGGAAGAACGGCCGGTCCTTGTGGTCTTGCAGGTATCGGACGGCCTCGTCGCCCAGGCGGTCGGTGAGGTAGTCGCCCGGCTTCCCTTCGGAGAGGGTGTCGATTTTCCACGGGGCGAAGTAGCCGACGGGAGGCTGGGGAAGGTGCGTGCCGCCGATGTTGCCGTCGAAACCGTGCTTCTCCGGGTAGTATTCCGGCCCGCCGAGGTGCCACTTGCCGAGGCTGACCGTCGCATAGCCGTTCGATCGGAAGACGTCGGCGAGGGTCGTCTCCTCAAGGGGGAGGTACTTGGTCCAGTCAGGCACGAGCATCTTCGGGTTGGCCGGCATCTGGCCGGGGATCCAGTCGGTGACGTGCAGCCGCGCCGGGTACTTGCCGGTCAGAAGGCTCGCGCGGGTGGGCGAGCAGACCGTGCAGGATGAGTAGGCCTGGGTGAACTTCACGCCGTCGCGCGCCAGTTTGTCGATGTTGGGCGTCTCGTGGAGGTCGCTGCCGTAGCAGGCGAAGTCCGTCCAGCCCAGGTCGTCCACCAGGATGAGCACGACGTTCAGCCGGTCCGGCTGCTGCTGAGCGGGCGCGGATGAAACCATGCCAAGCCACGCCGCCACAGCGGCGAGAACGATGACGCGCCGACCCTTCATGACTGGCCTCTGCTTGGGAAATCTCTCGTTGGCTGTCAGCTTCGTCACGGCGTCCTTGATGGCGATCGCGACGTGTTCCATCGACCTTGCGCCCTCGTTCTACGCAACCTGACTAACGACGCTCCGCATCCAAACCCCTCAGCCGCCCTTTCGCATCAGCCAGAGCGCGATCAGCGGGGCCAGGTTGAAGAGTAGAATACCGATCTTGTAAGCAAGCATCCCGACATAGTGGATCAGGTCGAAGGTCTCGTCCGAGAATCGGAACCACAGGCCGTGCAGCCGATGAATCACATCGCGGGCGAAGGCGAACGCGAAGAACCAGGCGAGCAAGAGAGTGTAGTTGACCGCCAACGACCACAGGAGGAAGCGACACAGGAATTCAGTGTCCACGGTGATCTCCTCTCGCGCAGCGGATTGGACGACGGCTTGACTCTTCGTTTCAGCTCCAGGTTTGTCGCGGCTGCTCCACCGTTCACGCTCTCCGTTGGCCCGCGATCGGCGAAGGCCGCGCGATCGCACGCCATCAAGCGTCGGGTTGCTCGGCGGGTAGGGCCGGCCTGACGTGTGGGATCGAATGCTCGTCGCAGGCCGAGAATTTCTGATAGTTCGCCCGGGCCTGGGTGAGGCTCAACGCTCCATTCGGTCCGCCCCGGACGACGTCGGCGTCGTAATCGTCCTGGCCGTCGTCCTCCCAGAAACAGACGGGGCAGATGTCGAAGCCGCCGCGTTCCGTGAGCGTCTTGCAGAAGCAGCAAGGACAACGGACGGGCAATTGAGGCGGCTGAGCGTCCATCCGCGAAACGTACTCAAGGAACCAGGCGATCCCGGCTTCCCTTGAGCTGAGAGCATCGTCGTCGTCCGGTCGCGGCTCCATCGGTGGGAACTCCGGGGCTGGATCGTCCTGCGCTCGACTGGTCGCGTCGCCCACACGATTCATGGGCTTGCAACCGGCGACGCTCCCGCGATCATCCCACGCCGATCCATGGCCACGCAAGCGTGGCCATGCCACCCATCGTGGGCTAGGCATATTCGACGGTGGACGCCCACTCAGGAAATTGCTGGCTCATCTCGTCGAGGCAGCCTCGTAGATACCTCGTCTCTTCAGGCATGCGATCCTCAAACCTCGACCAGCCAACCAAGCGCAGCCGATGTGGCATGGCCACCAAACCCGTGATGGAATCCCAGAACGCGTTCCAGTTCCTCCCGTAGAAATCGGGGAACTCAAGGGCCCGAGCCAGTATGGCGTGAAGCTCCGGACCCGATGTGACCTCCGACAGGTCGACGACCACAAGCTCGGCGCGTTCATCCATCAACGGCTCCCCGTCAAACGACGTAAAGCGTCGCAGAGGTTCGTCCTGAATTACAGACCCATCGCGCGTGCCAGCCTCTGCATCCCCGCTGTGGGGCCGTCCGGGGCGCCGTAGACGGAGGAGCCGGCGACGAAGACGCGGGCGCCGGCTTCGATGAGTTTGGGGGCGGTCTCGGCGTCGACGCCGCCGTCGACTTCCAGTTCGCAAGCGGGGTTCTCGCGGTCGATCATCTGGCGGATGGTCTGGATCTTCTTGAGCGTCCCGGTGATGAACGACTGGCCGCCGAAGCCCGGGTTGACGGTCATCGCCAGGACGAGATCCAGATCGGGGAGGACCTCTTCCAGCATCACGGCGGGGGTGGCCGGGTTGATCGCCACGCCGGCTCGCAGGTTCAACGCCTTGATGCGCTGGATCGTCCGGTTGAGGTGGAGCGCCCCTTCGACGTGGACGATCAGGCTGTCGATCCCGGCCTCGGCGAAGGCGTCCAGGAAGTCGTCCGGGGCGTGGATCATGAGGTGGCCTTCCAGGTGCAGCGTGGTGACCGGCCGCAGCCACTTCACCAACACCGGGCCGAACGTGATGTTGGGGACGAACCGGCCGTCCATCACGTCCACATGGATCCGATCCGCCCCCGCCGCCTCCACCTCGCGGACCTGCTCCGCCAACCGCGACAGGTCGGCCGAGAGAATCGAAGGGGCGATCTTGAAGCGGCGGTCGTCGGTCCGGGGGATCATCGGGAGGGGCTCCGTGGGGTCGGTACGAATCTTGAGCAAAGGTCCAGGAGCGCGATGAACCTCCCTTCTCCCCCTGTGGGAGAAGGTGGCCGAAGGCCGGATGAGGGGGACCCCAACGGCCTTCGGTCTCGCACCCCTCATCCGCCCCTTCGGGGCACCTTCTCCCACAGGGGGAGAAGGGAGGATAGAGGCACCCATTTCATTTTCATGCAAGGAGTGCCGAGCGGTCTTGCGTGTTTCCAGATCAAAGAGCGAACGAGAGCCGACGACGGTAGTCGACGACGGTCTTGGAGTCCTCGGGCAGGAGCTGGAAGACGGCGAGCATCAGCTTGCGGGCCTCCTCGCCGGTGTTCTTGCGGTCGGTCTCGACGAGGTCGAGGGCGGTGGCCAGGGCTTCCTCGTGGCGGCCGGCGGCGGCGAGCGCCTCGGCCAGACGGAGCTTCTTCGACTTGTCGCGAGGGTTCGCCTCGGACTCGGCGCGGGCGGCGTCGAGGTCGGCGGAGCCGACGCCCTGGGCCTTCAGCACGAGTTCGGCCTTGAGCCTCTCGGCCTCGGGCTCCAGGAATCCCCGGCGCTCTAACTCAGCCACCGTCGCCTGGGCCTCCTCGATTCGACCGGCCGCCATCGCCAGGCGGCCCTGACCGATCCGGGCGGCGGGAAGTTCGGGCTCCAGCGCCAGGGCCTCGGCGTATTTCGAGGCGGCGGCGTCGGGGTCGGACGATTCCTGGCCGCGGGCCTCGGCGGCGAGCGTCTCGGCCTTCGTCGGCAGGAGTCGGTCGAGCCACTGACGGATGAACGACTCCGACTGGACGCCGGTGAAGGCTTCAAGGATCTGGCCGTCGCGGACGCCGTAGACGGCGGGAATCGACCGAGCCTGAAGGCCGGCGGCGACTTCGGGCGACTGGTCGGAATCGACCTTCACCAGCACGAACCGGCCGTCGTACTCGCGGGCCAGCTTTTCGAGCACCGGGCCGAGCATCTTGCAGGGCTGGCACCACTCCGCCCAAACGTCGACCACCACGGGGACCGTTTTCGATCGCTCCGCAACCTCGGTCGGGAACGTCGCGGTCGTCGCATCCAGAATGTACGGAGAGGGTTCGGACGTCGCGTGGTTCATGGTCGCTGGGGTTTCGGTAGAGGATGTTCGGCGGAGGAGGGTCATCGGGCAGCAACCGCAAAGCCAAGCTATGCCTACAGGTCCGACGACCCTCACCCGGCCCTTCGGGCCACCCTCTCCCGGCGGGAGAGGGACGAGGCCCTTGAGCGCGAGACTTCACCAGATGATACGCCCCTCCGTAGTCCTCGGGAACCGGCCCCCCCCTCGACCGACCGGGTATAATGGACCCGAGTTCACGGATCGATCAGGACGGATGGACGAAGCGAGCGCCACCCATGTCATCCATCGAGAGTGCCCCGAGCGTCGCCGGTTCGCTCCCCGCCGAGCCCCCCTCCCCCGCCTGGGGATCCAGCGATTGGCAGGCCAGGCTGGCGGAGGTCGCCGAGTTGATGCGGGAGATGAGCAACCACACGGATCCCCAGGAGATGGTGCGCGCCTACGGCCGTCGCGTCCGCCAGATCATGCCCTCGGATCGGTGGATCTCCCTTAGCCGCCGCGGGCTCGAATACCCCCAGTACCGCATCACCCGGTCGAGCCTCTGGACGGAGGAGGTCAACCCCTGGAAGCAGAAGGACAAGCTGCCCGTGCTGGAGGGGGGCCTCCTCGCGGAGCTGATCTACGCCGACCAGCCCAGGATCATCGACGACATCTCCGCCGAGATGAAGCCCGACGACCCCGCCGCCGACCAACTCGCCGGCATGCGGTCGCTGATGGCCATGCCGCACTACGACCAGGGCGTGGGACTGAACATGGTCGTCTCGCTGCGCGAGGCCCCCAACGCGTGGGAACCCGAAGAGTTCCCCGAGCGCTTCTGGATCAGCAGCCTGTTCGGCCGGGCCACCCAGAACCTCGTCCTCACCGACCAGCTCAAGCAGGCCTACGACGTCGTCGACCGCGAGTTGCGCGTCGTCGCCGACATCCAGCGCTCGCTTCTGCCCAAGAAGCTCCCCGAGATCCCCGGCGTCGAGCTGGCGACCTACTACCGGACCTCGCAGTGGGCGGGCGGCGACTACTACGACTTCTTCGAGCTGCCCGGCGGCCGCTGGGGCTTTCTCATCGCCGACGTCAGCGGCCACGGCACGCCAGCCGCCGTGATGATGGCCATCCTCCACAGCCTCTCGCACGGGCACCCGGGACACCCCGACCCGCCGGGCGCCCTGCTGAAGCACGTCAACCAGCGGCTGGCGACCACCTACACGGCCGAGAACGAGGTCTTCGTCACCGCCTTCTACGGGATCTACGATCCGTCCTCGCGGACGTTCTCCTACGCCTGCGCTGGGCACAACCCACCCCGGATCCGAAGGTGCTCACAAGGAACGGTGATCGCCCTGGAAGACGTCGGCGGGCCGCCGCTGGGCCTGTTCGAGGGCCTGGACTACGCCGAGTCGTCCGTCACCCTCGTCCCCGGCGACTACCTGGTCCTGTACACCGACGGCGTCACCGAGGCCATGAACGCCCAGGGGAACCAGTTCACCCCCGATCGGCTCGACACCATCCTGGGCCTCTGCTCCCTCTCCGCCAAACAGATGGTCGACGCCATCCTCGAAGGCGTCGACGGCTTCACCGGCCGCCGAGACCCCGACGACGACCAGACCCTGGTGGTGGCGAGGATCTCGTGACCCGGGATACAACGACACCATAGCTGAGGCAACCGTGGACCTCCCCCGCCCCCGCACGACGATTCGCAGCTTGATGGTCCACGTGCTGAGCATCGCTCTGTTAATGGGATGGTTCGTGGCGTTGCGAAGCTACGTCGGCGCATGGGAGGCGCGTAGGGTCGAGCTATACCGCCAGCACGACGCCGCCATGGCCGCCGGCGATCAAATGCTGGAGATCGCCGCCACGGCCGGTCGCACGGCCGTGGCGAGACGGATTGGCGGCACCGGCAAGTCGAGAACCGCAGACTGGACCGTCTGGGCCGAAGCCTACGAGGACGTCAACGGCCGAAAGCCCTTGATCCGCGTGGCCGCCTTCGGGCGCAACGGCCGCCTCTCATCCGAACTTGATCCCATCCGGATCGAGACCTATGGAGCGCCGCTGGACGACGCCTGGATCGAAGTCTTTCAGCGGACTTGCCGCGAACGTGGCTGGACGTACGAAATCGTCCGCGCCGCCCCCGCGGCGTCTTTCCCTCCGCCGCCACCCTGACCCGCTTGTTCGATCATTGCCCGAGGAGGCGAGCCGTTCGAGATCACTGAGCGCCCGCTGCATGAGTCGATCCTCATGGCAGCGGCGGCAGGCCGTGTTTCCGACGAAGTTCGTCAACGGCCTGGCGCGCCGGGGCGACGCGGCCGGCTTCAGCGTCGGCAAGTCCCTCGCGGATGGCATCGAGGGTCTCCGCGAGTGCCTCGTCGCTCTGATTCGCAACCTCCCATTGAGCGAGCGTCTCGCCGAGCGTGGGCTCGACCCCACCCTCGACGAGACGTTGTTCGATGAAGCCCTTGAAGGCCTTGAGGTCGTTGATGCGATCGGTCGCATGATGGACGTTCCTCCCGAGGGATTCTACCAGGGGAGGACGTCCGACGTCGGTCGATATCAGGTACGTAGACCGGGCCGGCTCAATACGCGTCGGCCGAGATGATCTCTCCCCCGCGGGTGGAGCTGAGGGCTCGCCAGACGCCGAGGTTGATCGAGTTCTTGCAGAACCGGACGCTGCCGTCGCACATGGCGGTGTTGACGCCGCCGGAGTGTCGGCTGCGGGCGGCGGTGGTGATCAGGGTGACGTCGGGGGCGGAGATGCACGGGGGGTTGGGGCGCGAGGAGTCGCAGTAGCCTGCGCCGGGCTCCATCTGGTCGGGGATCGGACTGTTGGGCGCCAGCCAGGCCTCGAAGGCCGCGCCGCCGTACCACCAGCCGAAGCCGCGGAGGTCGCGCGAGACGACCTGTCGGCCCTGGATCTGTTCGGCGGCCATCAACGTGTTGCTCAGGCCGTCGATGATCTCGCTGATCCGAGCCACTCGGTAGCCGCCCGTCGGGCCCGTCAGGACGCTCGATGGGATCGACTGGTTGGGGGAGCCGATGTCGCTGAACGGGGCCCCCAGGAACGGGTAGTTCTGGAACGTCGCCTGGTTCTGGAACTTGAAAAGGTTGCCGAAGTTGACTGCATAGTTGTGCGACGTGACGGAGCGGGTAATGCCGTTGACGGTCGAACTGATCGGGGCCTGCGGTTCGTCGGACGGGCACGTGTAGGCCGAGATCCGGCTCGACGACACGGTGATGTTGAACACCGACCCGTAGGAGACCCCCTGCGTCGTCGAACCGACCATGTTATTGCCCGCGGTGTTCCAGGCGTTGAACAGATTTTGCTGCTCCACATAAGGGAGCACGAAGACCTGCCACGTCCCCCAGATGCTCCCCTTAATCCCCGGCGGAAACGAGCCCATCGCGGACTCGTAGTTCATCACCCCCAGCCCGATCTGTTTCAGGTTGTTGACGCACTGGGCCCGCCGCGCCGCCTCGCGGGCGCTCTGGACGGCGGGCAATAGCAGGGCGATGAGGACGGCAATGATCGCGATGACCACCAACAACTCGATCAGCGTGAACGCGCGGCGCGGCGAGGACGTCGGCATGGGGACCTCCTGGTAACGCTGGATGCGCCGGGCCCGTCGGGGCGGCGCTCGTGGTGTGAGGATGCGCGGAGAGGTCGATCGAGGCGGGGAGAAGTTCTTGAGGAGAGAGGAAGGTCGAGCCCGGAGAGGGGCTCGGGGTCACTTCTTCTTGAGGTCGAAGTCGTACGAGTTGGGGCCGCCGGGCCTGACCTCGGCCGTCAGCTCGGTCTGGAGGTTGTAGCGGATCGGGATCTCGCCCGTCCGAGGCGCCGGCTTGGCCTGGATGGCGCCGGGCATCTCATTGTTGTTCAGCTCGACCGGCTCCTTGGGAACCGATCCCTGGGAGAAGATCATCACCTTGTAGGTTCCCGGCCCCGGGCCGTCGGCCCTGACCACGTTGAAACGGCCGTCCACGACCGGGCCGCCCGAGGCGACCCCCGCCTCCGCGGCCTCCGGAAGGAACTGGATCGTCCCGATTTTCAGCGGCTGGCCGTCAAGGTTCACCGTTCCGGAGATCGGCTCGCGAGGAACGTCGTCCACCTCGCTGCAACCACCCGCCGAGGCCAGCGCGACGACCACCGCCGCGACGCCGATTCGCGCTCGCGTCATGAGCATGTCCTCGTCGTCTCGATCGCCGCCGAGCCCGTCCCAGCGGCCCGGGAGTGAGATTCTAATGAAGGCGAAATCGAGCACAACAAAAATCCAACTATTCTAATCCAATTTCATCAAACAGTATTGCATCAACAACCTCGGCATTATCCTTCGATTTTTTCATACGACGTATCGTCCCTGCGTCGACTGCGGGCGGTCGTCGTGTCTCCTCACCCAATCCGGACGGCCTCCGATGTACGTGGTGGCGTCGCCGTCGCCGGCCGTCTATCCTGACGACGGATCAACAACGGGAGGACGTCGTCATGAACCGTCGGGATTGGATCCGGTCCGCCGTCGCATCGGCGGCGCTTTCGCGGGGAGCCCTTGGGGCGCGGGTCGAGGCGAAGAAGCGCATCCTGCTGCGGTCGTCGTGGCAGACGGTGAACATCGGCGACGTCGCGCATACGCCGGGGATGCTGCGGCTGCTGGAGCAGCACCTGCCGGAGTGCGAGGTCACGCTCTGGCCCAGCAGCGTTGACAACGGCGTCGACGAGATCCTCCGCAAGCGGTTCCCGAAGCTGGCGATCATGCCGAAGACCGGCGAGGCCAAGGCCGAGGCGTTCAAGACCCACGACTTCCTGCTGCACGGTTCAGGGCCGTCGATCGTCGGGCAGACGAGCCTGGTCGAGTGGAAGCAGAAGACGGGCAAGCCCTACGGCATCGGCGGCGTGACGTGGACGTACACGCCCGAGGGGTTGAAGGTGATCGACGGCGCCCGGTTCGCGTTCTTCCGCGATTCCGTTTCGCTGGGCGTGGCGAAGGAGCATGGGGCGACCTGCCCCGTTCTGGAGTTCGGCCCCGACGCCACCTTCGCCTGCGACCTCGTCGCCGACGCTCCCGCCGAGGCCTGGCTGAAGGAGGTCGGGCTGGAGGAAGGGAAATTCGTCTGCTGCATCGCCCGCCAGCGCAAAACGCCCTACTGGGAGGTCAAACCCGAGCGCAAGTTCGAGCCCGAGACCCAGGCGTACAACGACCAGATGAAGGAGCACGACATCGCCCCTCTGCGCGAGGCCGTGATCGCCGTGGTCCGCCAGACGTCCATGAAGGTCCTGCTCTGCCCGGAAGACGCCACCCAGATGAAGCTGAACCGGGAGACGATCTACGACAAGCTCCCCGAAGACGTGAAGCCCCGCGTCGTCTGGCGGAAGGACTACTGGCTGACCGACTTCGCCCAGAGCGTCTACAACCGCAGCGCGGGCCTGTTCGGCAACGAGCAGCACAGCCCCATCATGTGCATCGGCCACGGAATTCCGGCCGTCGTCTGCCGGTTCAAGGAACAGACCTCCAAGGGCTTCATGTGGAAGGACATCGGCCTGGAGGACTGGCTCCTCGACCACGACCACGACGAGCCCGCCCAGCGCCTGACCCCCATCGTCCTCTCCATCATCAACGATCCCGCCGCCGCAAAGGCCAAGGCCCTCAAAGCCAAGGCCGTCGCCGACGCCCGGATGAAGCGGATGATGGACGTGCTGCGCGGGGAGTTGGGGATTTGAAAGGCTCCAGGCGATCCCATCGAATCCGTCGATGCACTTCAAGAAGGTGCCGCGCAGCGGCGGATGAGGGTCGTTGCACTTCGGATCGAGCCACACACGTCCGACACAGCCTCCGAACTCCGATGACCCTCCCCCGGCGGGAAAGGGTACGAAGAGATCTCTTCGACCAAGGAAGAAGACCTGAGATGACGTCGAGCCGCATGCGTTGGAGACTGGCGTTCGTTGCGGCCCTGCTGTCAGCAGCGGCCGAAGCAAAGGCCGTGGACCCGTCCGACACACGGATGCTGGCCTTGCCGGCGATCGCGCCGGGGCGGATCGCGTTCACGTATGCGGACGACGTCTGGACGGCCGACGCGGACGGCTCGCACGCGCGGCGGTTGACGTCTCATCCGGGGGTGGAGAGCTGGCCGAGATTCTCACCCGACGGCAAGACGATCGCGTTCACGGGGACGTACGACGGCAACGTCGACGTCTTCGTGGTTCCTGCCGACGGCGGCGAGCCGAAGCGGCTGACCTGGCACCCCGGCGACGACGTCGTCCGCGGCTTCACGCCCGACGGCAAGGTTCTGTTCAACTCCCAACGCGGCGTATTCACGAACCGGTTCGGCCAGCTTTACAGCGTTGCGACGACCGGAGGCGCCCCCGATCGGCTGCCGGTCCCCTCGGCCGACATGGGGGCGATCTCCCCCGACGGCGCGTACCTCGCCTACACGCCCATCGCCGAGCGGTTCCGCCAGTGGAAGAACTATCGCGGCGGCACGGCCTCGCGGATCTGGGTCCTGAAGCTCGCCGACCTCTCGCACGTCGAGATCCCCAAACCCGAGGGCGGCTGCAACGACACCATGCCCATGTGGGTCGGCCAGACGGTCTACTTCCTCTCCGACCGCGACGGCGAGTTCAACCTCTTCTCGTTCGACCCCGCCACGAAGGCCGTGGCCCGACTCACCGACCACAAGGACTTCCCCGTCGAATCCGCCTCGGCCGGCGACGGCAGGATCATTTACGACCAAGCTGGATATCTACACGTCTACGACCCTGAGAAAAAAGCGTCGACCCGGCTGAAGGTCCCCGTTGCGGCTGATCTCGTCGAGGCTCGCCCTCGGCGCGTGAGCAATCCCAAGCTGATCCGCGCGGCGGACGTCTCGCCCAGCGGCAAGCGGGCTGTGCTGGAGTATCGCGGCGAGATCGTCACCGTCCCGGCCAAGCAAGGCGATCCGCGGAACCTCACCGAGACCCCCGCGATCCACGAGCGCTCGCCTGTCTGGTCGCCCGACGGCAAGTCCATCGCGTATTTCAGCGACGCCTCCGGCGAGTACGCCCTGCACGTCCGGCCGCAGGACGGCAAGGGTGACGTGGTCGTTCACCGTCTGAGCGGCCCCGGCTATTACCAGGACCCCGTCTGGTCGCCCGACGGCAAGAAGATCGCCTTCACGGATTGCTCCAAGACCCTCGCCTACATCGACCTGGCCACCGACGCTGTGAAGAAGGTCGTCTCCGAGCCGATCTACTGGGACGACCGCCCCGTCGCGCGCTGGTCGCCCGATTCGAAGTGGATCGCCTACACCCTGCTGAGCAAGGCGGGGATCGGCACGGTCGGCCTCTACTCGCTCGATCAGGGGGCGAGTTTCCCGATCACCGACGGCCTCGCCGAAGCCGGCGATCCGGTCTTCGACACCACCGGCAAGTATCTCTTCTTCTCCGCCTCGACCGACGCCGGCCCGATCAAGAACTCGTTCGATCAGTCGGCCACCGACGCCCCCATCTCATCCACGCTCTACGTCGTCACCCTCGCCAAGGCGACCCCCAACCCGCTCCTCAAGCTCAATGACGAGGAAGGCGAGAAGGACGACGACGAGAAGGACAAGGACAAGGCCAAGGACGAGAAGAAGGAAGCCGCCGGCAACGAGGATGAGACCTCCAAGAAGCTGGAGAAAGAAAAGGCCGACGACAAAGACAAGGACAAAGACAAAGCAAAGGATAAGGACAAGGAGAAGAAGGACGAGCCCAAGCCGACGGTGATCGAGGTCGACGGCATCGCGGGGCGGATCATCCCCGTCGCGCCGGTGGAGGCGGGCTGGATCACGAACGTCGCCGCTGGGGAGAAGGGGAAGGTCTATTACGTCCATCGCCCGGTCACGCGACCCATCCAGGAGGGCGAAGGCAAGCCTTCGCTCAAGCGGTTCGACTTCAAGACCCGCGAGGAGGAGACCCTCGCCGAAGGCGTGTCCGACTACCGGCTGACGCCCGACGGCAAGAAGATCCTCTACCGGGCGGGCGAGACCGTCGGGATCGTCGACGCCGGCAAGTTCAAGAAGGGCGACGGCGCGATCGCCGCCGTGGGCGCTGTGTCGATCGCCGTCGACCCCCGCGCCGAGTGGCCGCAGATCTTCCACGAGGCCTGGCGGATCAACCGCGACTTCTTCTACGCCCCCAATATGCACGGCGCCGACTGGGAGGCCGTGCGGAAGAAGTACGAGCCGTTCCTCCCCCACCTGGCGACTCGCACCGACCTGAACCGCGTCATCCGCGCGATGCTCAGCGAGCTTTCCGTCGGCCACAGCTACCTCTTCGGCGGCGAGCGGGTGTACGAGCCGAAGAAGGTCCCCGTCGGCCTGCTGGGCGCCGACTACGAGGTCGCCGAAGGCCGCTACAAGTTCAAGACGATCTACGGCGGCGCCTTCTGGGATCCCGCCCTCCGCGCTCCGCTCACCGCTCCCGGCGTCGACGTGAAGGTCGGCGACTACTTGCTGGCCGTCGACGGCAAGGACGTCCGGGCCGACGCCGAGGTTTACAAACCGTTCGAGGGAACCGTCGGCCGCCGGACCGAGCTGAAGGTCGGCCCCAAGCCCGACGGCTCCGACGCCCGCACCGTGATCGTCGAGCCGATCGCCGAGGACGGCCCCCTGCGCAACCGGGCGTGGGTCGAGGGGAACCTCAAAAAGGTCCACGACCGCACCAAGGGACGCGTCGCCTACGTCTACGTCCCCGACACGGCGGGCAACGGCTTCGCGTCGTTCAAGCGGTATTTCTACCCTCAAGCCGACAAGGACGCCGTGATCGTCGACGAGCGGTTCAATGGCGGCGGCCAGATCGCCGACTACTACATCGACATGCTTCGACGCCCCCTGATCGCGTACTGGGCCACTCGCCACGGCGCCCCCCAGCGGACTCCCAACGCGGCGATCATGGGCCCCAAGGTGATGCTCATCGACGAGACGGCCGGCTCAGGCGGCGACATCCTCCCCTGGATGTTCCGCAAGTTCGGCCTCGGCCCGCTGGTCGGCAAGCGAACCTGGGGAGGCGTGGTCGGCATCCTGGAGTTCCCCGTCCTGATGGATGGGGGCATGGTCACGGCTCCCAATATCGCCCAGTTCACCGAGGACGGCTGGATCGTCGAGAACCAGGGCGTGCCGCCGGACGTCGACGTGGAGCAGGACCCCGCCCGCGTCGCGGCCGGCGAGGATCCGCAGCTCGACCGGGCGATCGCCATGATCCTGGAGGCTCTGGAGAAGTCCCCCACCCCCAAGCCGCCGTCGTTCCCCCCGCCGACCCGCGTCCGAAAGCCTTCGGAGTAAGGTGATTGACGTCGGGCCCCGGCGCCTCCCCTCGATTGGATTGGGGTATCGAGTCGCGCCGGGCCCCGTTAAGATACGGCCCGTTCGATTCACATCTGGGGATGTCACGCGGAGCGCGACCGGATTGTCTTCGCCGCCGAGGAAGGACCCTTTGAGCACGGCTCCCACGATCCCTGCGAATCCTGCAACGTCCCCGCGCGCCTTGCCTCCCGTTCTGGCGAGGCTCTTCAGCGGCACCCTCTGGCTGGCGTTCCGGGTTCCCGTTCAGATCGTGCTGTCGCTCTGGACGACCCGGCTGCTGCTGGAATCCGCGGGCGTCGGCAAGGATGGGCTGGGGGCTTACGGCTTCGCCTGGGGGTTCGGCTTCCTCCAGATGCTCTTCGAGTTCGGCGTCAGTTCGGCCCTTCAGCGGCAGATCTCGCAATCGTGGACGAGGGGAGACCGCGAAGGGGTGGACCGGGCCGTCGCCTGCGGCCTGAACTTCTACGCGGCGACCGCCCTGGTTCAGGTCGTCGCCCTGCTGGCGATCGCCTACCTCGGCCTGCCGCACTCGAAATACGTCGGCCATCCCAAGTACGGCCTGATCGTCCAGCTCCTGTGGATCCAGATCCTCACGGCGCCGTGCTACGGACTGTCGGTGGTGATCTCCAGCGTGCTCCAGGCGGCGCGTCGCTATGAGTTCATGCCGCGGATCGAGTTCGGCATCACGATCCTCCGCTTCGTGGCGCTCTGGGCCGGACTGAAGGCGGGGATGCCGTTCATCTGGGTGGTGGTCATGCAGACGGCCATCACGATCGGGCTGTCGCTGGGGCCGTCGATCTGGGTCCTCACCCGAGAGTTGGGCCAACGGCTGACCTTCCGCGGCGCCCACTGGGAAGACTACAAGGCGCTCGGGCACGTCAGCTTCTACATGGCGTTGCTCCAGGTCAGCGTGATCCTGGCCGACAAGATCGACACCACGATCCTGGGCTTCGTGATCCCCGACCCCGCCCAGGCGAACGCGGTTTACGACGTGGTCAGCAAGCCGTTCCTGCAGCTCCGCCAGACGGGCTGGATGCTCGCCTACATGGTGATGCCGGCCGTCGCCAGCCTGGCCGCCGCCCGCGACGAGAAGAGCCTGGAACGCCTGAAGTACGACGGCACCCGAATGCACCTCGCCGCGCTGCTGCCGCTGGGGCTGCTGGCCTGGCTGTACGCCTCACCGTTCCTGACCCTCTGGGTGGGCGACCGCCTGGGTCGGCCGGCGTCTGAAGTGGCACCCTTGATGCGGCTCTTCCTGACCGCCGCGCTGCCGCTGGTGCTGTCGGTCCCCGTTCAGATGGCGATCGGCTTCAACAAGATCCCGGTCATCGCGCTGGCCGCCCTGGGTGGAGCGATGGTGAACCTGCCGGTCAGCTACTACCTGACCACGCGGATCGGCGTGGCGGGCGTGATCTGGGGGACGATTCTGACGACCTTCTTCTCCAACCTGATCATCCCCGGCGTGTACGTGGCGAAGGTGCTGGAGATCGACCCCTGGACCTTCCTGACGCGGACGCTGGGCCCGCCGCTGGTAGGAGCATGCGCGGCGGTCGTCGCCTGCCTGCTCTTCTCGCAGTGGTTCCCGGTGACGTTCCCCGGCAAGAGCCTCGCCACCCGCGCCCTGCCGCTGCTCGTCCACCTGAGCGTGGGCCTGACCGCCTACCTGGCCGGCTACACCCTCGCCCCCACCGGCCGCCAGGACCTCTCGAAGCTCGCCTCCAAGCTCGCCCGCCGCTGAGAGTGGGCTGGGACGCCCACCCGGCAGGCTTCATATCGGCGACATCCAGATTCCTATGGATCGCCTGTTTCGCCTGAGCTACGCTTTTTGCGTACCTTTCCACGAAGACGGCGAAGTCCGATGGAGACTTCTTGGCCGTAGACGCTCGATCGATTCGGAAGGGCCTGCTATTCAGCGGAGAGCATTCCGATGGCCACGACCGCGCAGATCCTCGAAGCGAAGAGCATTCTCGACGCGATGCGGGTCGCGCTTCCGGGCCCGAAGGTCGACGTCTTCCAGATCGGAAGCGCTTCAACTCCTCTGAATCTGGCCTCCCAACAGCAACGAGCGTTCAAACTGACGTGGGCGCTCGAGCAACTCGAGAAGATCGAGAACAAATCGATCGCCGTGATCGGGGCCGGATTGGCGGGGGTCGCGGCGGCGACGGCCTGCCTGCTTCAGGGCGCGAAACGCCTGGCCATTTACGACCGCAACCATGAGCCGATGGCCTACCAGTACGGCGCGGCCCATCGCTACATTCACCCGCTGATCTATCGATGGCCCGAGGAACGCTGCGGGGACACGTCGACCGACTTCCCGATCCTGAACTGGAACGAGGGAACCGCCGACGAGGTACGTCACACCGTGCTCAAGGAGGCGGAGCGCCTGCTCGACCTCTGCTATAAAACGCGCAACCTCGACAGAGATCAACTCGCCGAACTGACGCGCAAACAGGAAGCCGGCGAGGACGGCCTCGCTGAAACGAGCGATGAGGACTTCTTCCACTATCGACTGGGCTCCGACGTCCGGCAAATCGTTCCGTCCGGTGATCAGATCC
This sequence comes from Paludisphaera rhizosphaerae, assembly GCF_011065895.1. Lineage (NCBI taxonomy): Bacteria > Pseudomonadati > Planctomycetota > Planctomycetia > Isosphaerales > Isosphaeraceae > Paludisphaera > Paludisphaera rhizosphaerae. Next base: position 131,997 of record NZ_JAALCR010000018.1, read on the forward strand.
AGGTCCTCGCCGAAGGCCGGGAGACGGCCTGGGTCAAGCATCGGCGGCAGTATCTGCCCGTCGGTCCCCCGCGCAACTTTCGAGATCGCTACGACGTCGTCATCGCGGCGGTCGGCTTCGGACTGGAAACAGAGTTCGAGGGGGTGCCGTTCCGGTCCTACTGGCACCAGGAGGTTCTGTCGCAGCCGACGATCCGCGGCGTCTGGCCCCGGCGCTGGCTTGTCTCCGGAACGGGCGACGGCGGTCTGATCGACGCCGTCCGCCTTCGCCTCTTCGACCTGGATCAAAAAGCCCTGACCGACGTCCTGCTTGGAAGAGCCCCCAAGACCCCTCCCTTCAAGTCCCTCGAAGATTGGTCCGCACGGATGAAGGAATTCCACGCAGAGCTTCGCAAGGCGGAGGACCGCATCAGGACCAGGTACCCCAATCCAGCGGCTCAAAATGCGAATCGCGACCCGATGAGCCACATGATCGAAGGGGAATACGACAACCTCCGTAAGGCTCACAAGCACGTCTTCGACAACTTGATGAAATTCCTGAAGAGCTACGAGCGGACAGATACAATCGTCTATCTCTGCGGTCGGCAGTCGGCCCCGTATGAGCTTGGAGCATCAGCGTTTCAAAGGTTCTTGACCTATCTCCTGCGCAGCTACTGCGGGCTTCGATACCGCAGCGGAGAGTGGAGTCTGGCGGAGTCGCCGCGACACGGCCAGCCTTACGTCGTCTCCTTCAGTCGACCAAACACCGAGAACGTGAAATTGCCCAGGGAGCAGTTGGAGGTCGATGAAATCGTCGTCCGCCACGGCGCGGACTCCGCCCTGGGCGCGTTGTTCGGCCCCACAGTCGTGACGGCCGCCAGGGCGAACCCGGAACGCATCGCGTTCGACAACTCACTCTGGACGGCGAAACTCGACGAGGGTTGGACCAGGCGACTCAAGGACCGGACGACCGAGAGGCCTGCTTCACCCTCATCCCGATCGCGTAAGAAATCGTAAACTGATCCACGGCCGTCGATAAACGAGGCGACTCACCCGGCCCCCCAGTCAACCCACGGAGGGGTGCATCATGGCTCCGGACTCGATCATGCCTTATAACGAGCTTAGGCCCGCGGGCCGAATGTTCGCGGGCATGGTCGAGACTCGGAGGGATCGACGATGTTCGGTGGACTTTTGGCGGCGGTGTTGGCGGTTGTGGGTGCGGCGCAGGTCTCAACGGACGCGCTGCTGGTTCGGCCGGACGCGGCCGTGTGGAACCTGGACGAGGTCGGGCTGTATCGCGTCGGCTTCGCCTACCGGGGCAAGGCCGAGGAGGATTTCCCCGTCGGCTGGTCGGGCCGCTTCGACGAGCGGACGGGCGTGGCGCTGATCCCGGACGGCCTCCGCAACGGCCGGCCGGCGATCCTCCAGCACTGCCCCTGGCGCGGGGGGACCGGCGTCGCGTTCCAGGAGTTCCACGTCGCCCTGCCGCAGGCTCGAACCATCACGTTGAAAGGCGCCACGGCGCTCCGCGAGGACGGCGTCGGCAAGTCGGACGGCGTCCGATTCCGCATTCTGGTCGATGGCAGCCCCGCGCTTGACGAGATTCGCACCGACGCGAGTTGGAAGCCCTTCGACGTCGACCTGACGAAGCAGGGCGGCAAGACCGTCGTGATCCGGTTCGAGACCGACCCGGGTCCGAAGGGGAATGCCAGCTTCGATTTCAGCCTGTGGGCGGGGCGCTCGATCGTCCTGGACGGCTTCAAGGCCGCGACGGCCTCCCGGCCGGCCTCGCCGCCGGTGATGTACCGCGGCCTGGCCTCGCGCGAGGGGAAGGGCCTCGCACCGCCGGCCGTCACGCCCGTCAAGACGGACGTCCGTCGCGAAGGGGACGACTACATCCTCCGCACCACCGACGCCGACGGCTCGTTCGCCTTCCGTTGGTCGCCGCCGACGGCCGCCGGCGGCGTCTTCGGCTCGATCGTCCTGGAGGCCGATCGCAAGGGCGTCGGCATGACGCGTGCGCCGCTGGCGACCACCGCGAAGATTCAGTGGGTCGGCAAGGCCGCCGCCAAGGAGTGGCGATGGGAGGAATCCGCCGGTGGGCCGACGCTCGTCCGGACGTTCGACGTCGACGGCAAGCCGGCCGTGCTCCGCGCAACCGGCTCGATCGCCGGCCGCAGTCTGGTACTCGACGTGAACGTCGACCAGCCGATCGTCGAGCAGATCGACGGCGGTTCGTGGGGGCCCGTCGCCGCGCGTCGCGAGGTGGCCGTGCCGTATCTCAACAACGCGGTGTTTTATCTGCCGGTTCAGGATCTGTTTGTATCCAGCATCGTCGACTGGACGGCCTCGGGCTCGTCTCGCAACGACGGGATGCGGGCCGACTACCTGGCGCTGACGGACGGCGCGCGTAACCCGGTCGTTGAGCGGTTCCTCTACTCGGCCGCCTGGAACGTGGACGAGGTTCTCCCCAACATCCCGAATCCTCCCTCGCCCTACCTGAAGGACCTGTCGGACCGCGTCGTCCTCGACATCTGGGGCGGGAACTACGCGGACATCGCCCACAAGCTGGAAGCCCTCCACGACGCCGGGCTGGAGCGGTTGGCGGTCATCGTCCACAACTGGCAGCGCAGCGGGTACGACAACGCCCTGCCCGCCCACTATCCGGCCGCCGAGGACAAGGGGGGCGAGGCCGGCATGCGGATGCTCAAGAGCATCGCCAAGCGCCTGGGCTACCTCGTCGCGCTCCACGAGAACTACGTCGACTATTACCCGAACTTCGAGGGGTTCGACGAGAAGCACATCGCCCGCGATTCCGCCAATCAACGGGTGAAGGCGTGGTTTCATAAGGGGAACAACATCCAGTCGTTCGCCGTCAAGCCGACCGTGATGGTCGACCTGGCGCGGACGCAGTCGCCGGAGATCCACCGCCGGTACGACACCGAGGCCAGCTTCCTGGACGTGAATTCGTCGGTCGTCCCCTGGTTCCACGTCGACCAGCAGGCGGGCCTCGACGGCGCAGGCAAGTATCAGCGCGTGCGGCAGGCCCACCGCGAGACCTGGCAGTTCCTCCGCGACGCCCACGGCGGGCCGGTCTTCGGCGAGGGGAATCACCACTGGTACTGGAGCGGCCTGCTCGACGGCGCTGAGGCTCAGTTCGGCGCCGGCTGGCCGGGGAACGCGGGCCTCGACGCGCCTCTGTTCGTCGACTTCGACCTGCTGAAGATCCACCCGCTCCAGCTCAACCACGGCATGGGCTATTACGAGCGCTGGTGGGATGAGGGCCGCGTGCCGAGGGGCTCGCTGCCGCCGGTGGCGGTGCTCGACCAGTACCGCGTGCAGGAGGTCGCGTTCGGGCACGCTGGGTTCCTGGGAGGCGGGGCCTGGTCGTCCGTCCCGCTGGCCTGGCTCGAAACTAACCTGATGGCGGCCGTGATGCCGCGGTATGCAACGTCGGCCGTGACGAAGATCGAGTACGAACGTGACGGCCGATGGCTGGACGCCTCCGCCCTGATCCGCGAGGGAGCCTCCACGCCCGACGCCTGGAACCGCGTCCGCGTGCGGTACGACGGCGGGCTGACGGTCGTCGCCAACCAGTCGGAGACGCCGATGAAGGTCGACGGCGTGGAGCTTCCCCGCTTCGGCTGGATCGCCCGCGCCGAGGGCTTCTCCGCGGGGACGACCGTGCGCGGCGGAATCGTGGCCGACACGGTCGAGACCCCCGACAGCTTCTTCGCCAACGCGCGGGCGGCGGCGGACTGGGATTTCTCGGGCGTTTTGCGGGTTTCGCCGACGGTCCTGAAGTTCCAGCAGACGGGGCCGAGGACGTTTGCCGTCCTGTATGCGTGGAAGGTCCGCGACGCGGTGAAGACGGACTATCGAACCTTCGTCCACTTCGGCAAGGTCGGCTCCGACGACCGCGAGATCCTCTTCCAGCAGGACCACGCACTGACGACCCCAGCGCCCCGATGGCGGCCCGGGACGACCGTGGACGACGGCCCGTACACGATCAAGGTTCCCGACAACCTCCCCGACGGCGACTACTCCTGGACGATCGGCCTGCACGCCCCCGGAGCCGGCCGCGCCGCGCTCGACGGCCCGACCGACAAGGCGGGCCGCAACCTGCTGGGCGTGGTCCGCGTCTCCGACTCCGGCCGGACCGTCCGCTTCGTCCCCGAAAAGCCCGCCGACGGCGAACGCTCGGCGATCAACGTGGTGAACCTGAACCGCGAGAACAAGGTCGTCGACTTCGGCCCGATCAAGACCGACGGCGGCGTCTCTCTCCGCAAGGTCGGCGGCGAATGGGTCGCCCACGTCATCCCCCGCGAGCGATCGTTCTCCCTCCAGCTCGACACCGCCCGCTTCGGCAAGCCCACCGAAGTCCGCGCCGACGGCGGCTCATCCCCGCGCGTCGAAACCACCTTCGACGGCCGCTGGATGCGCATCAAACTCAACGGCGCCAAATCCTACCGCTGGCCGGCGGGATGACTCGTCCGTATCTGAACCATAACGGCCTTCCCCCCTCGCGGGGAAAGGTGGCCCGAAGGGCCGGATGAGGGGGGATTGACCAATCAACTGTCGCTCTCGACTCGGACGACCTTGAATCCACCGCCGATCGCATGCCCACGACAAGCGTGGGCATGGCACCCATTTCTGTTCTCTTGTATGTCAATAATGCGATTGGGTGGCACGGCCATGGACCGGCCTTACCTAAGGAAGGGCGCGGACCAGGCGTTCCAACTCGACGACGGCGACTTGACTGAGGAAGTCGACATCGGAGGTCTTCCGGAGATCGGGGAGTAGGGTGAGAGCCTCGGCGGTACGGCCGTTCGCGGCGTGGTCGAGTGCGGCCCAGGCGACGGCCTCGGTTCGCTCGCCAACGGTTGCGGTCGGCTTCACGAGGTCGTCTCGCTTCGCTCCAATGTCCTGAAAATGGCCGCGTTCTCGCTGGCGAGCGACCGAGATTGGGTCCCGCATGGTGAAGCCGTCGAGGGGGAGTTCGGCGGCCGGTCGGGGAGCGGACGGTTTGCGGAACGACTCGACGATCGGAAAGGGCCAGACCGCTCGGTCGCCGCGAGCGGCGGCCTCGTCCAGCAGGGCGCGGGCCGTTGCGACATCGCCGGCTTTGCGCGCCGCCAGGCTGCCGAGGAGTGCGGCATAGAGCGGCTCGCGACCCGTCCAGGCGGTGGCGGCGACCGTCGCTCGGGCCTCGGCGACGACCTCGGGCTTTCGTCCGGCGGCGAACAGAGCCAGCGTCCTCGCCAGGCGAATCTGGGGCTCGTCCCGGCCGAGGTCGATGACCCGCCCGTAGTCGGCGGCGGCACCGTCGAAGTCCCGGGTCGCGTAGCGAACGCCGCCGCGATTGATATAAGACCCGGCCGACTTCGGTTCGAGGCGGATCGCCTCGTCGAGGTCGACCAACGCCTCGGCATACATGAGTTTGCGGCGCCGGATTTCCGCTCGTCCGATACGGGTTCGCGGCTCCTCCGGCTTGAGGCGAATCCATTCGTCGTAGTCGGCGAGGAGGCCGTCCAGATCCCATACGCTCGCCTTCTTGCGGGCGCGGATTCGGCCGTCGTAGACTCGCGGATCCTTCGACCCGCGGCGGATCGCCTCGTCGTAGTCGGCCGAGGCGTCGCTGATCCGCCCCAGAGCGTGCCTCGCGAGGCCCCGGATGACGAAGACCTCGGAGCCCGCCGCGCCCCGTTGGAATGCTTCCGCGCAATCGGCGATCGCGTCCTCGAACATTCCCGTTTCCAACCGCAGGGCCGCCCGCCCGGCGTACGTGTTCCACGCATCGGGACCGAGGCGAACCGCCTCGTCGATATCGGCCGCAGCCTCGTCGAGACGCCCTTGCCGACGTCGAAGCTCGCCGCGGACGAGGGACGTCTCGCCCCCTTTGGCGCCGCGACGGACCGCCTCGGCCAGGTCAGCCTCGCCGCCCGCGAGGTCGTTCTTGTAGAGCCGCGCCGCGGCCCGCCCGAGATACGATTCCGGATCGTTGGGGCAAAGTCTGATCGCTTCCCCGAAGTCGGCCTCGGCCTCGTCGAACCGTCCTTGCAAACGGCGAAGCTCCCCACGGATCTTGACGGCGTCGCCCCCCGCGACCCCGCGTCGGAACGCCTCGTCGACGTCCTCGGCGGCGCCAGCCAGATCATATCTGGCGAACCGAGTCGCGGCCCTCCCGAGGAACGCCTGGGGATTCTCGGGATGCAGTTGAACTACGGTGTCGTAGTCGGCGAGGGAACCGGCCAGGTCTCCCAGCCATCGCCGGCATTCACCGCGCATCGCGAGCGCACCGGCGTCGTCGGGCTTGTTCTTGAGGACCTCGTCGAAGTCGGCGAGGGCCCCGCGGAAGTCTCTCCGGGAGAAACGCAACGACCCGCGGCGGATCCGGTAACGTGCGTCCTCCGGGGCGAGTCGAACCGCGGCGTCGAGATCGCTCAGGGCGCCTTCCAGGTCCTTTCGGGCGGAGCGGATCAGACCTCGGTTGGCTCGATCCGTCGCGTCGTCGGGATCGCGTCGAATCGCCTCATCGAAATCGACCAGCGCCTTGTCGTATTCACCCTTCCTCGCCAGCACGCCGCCGCGGAGGGAGTAGGCGGCGGGGCCTGGCTCGTCTCGGATCAGGACCTCGCAGTCCGTGATCGCCCCATCAAGATCCCCTCTCCGGGCCCGGATCGCGGCGCGGGTGAGGAGTCCCTGGGGAATCGCCGAATCGAGCCGCAAGGCTTCCTCGACGTCGGCCAGCGCCCCGTCCTGGTCGCCCCGGTCCGAGCGGGCCTTGGCCCGATGCAGGTAGGAACGGGCGAGTTTGGGGTCGAGCTGGATCGCCTTGCTCAGGTCGTCGAGGGCCTCATCGGGCTTCTCCTGGAGAATCCGGAGATAGCCCCGATCGGCGAACGACCGGGCGTCGTCGGGACGCGCGTGGAGGCGTTCAGTGAGCACGGCGACGGCCTCGTCAAGCGTCGCGACGTCCGCCGTCGAAGCCCACGCCGCCTCGCCGGAATTCGGGTCGATGAGCCGCGTCAGGTCGCCGTCGATGCGATCGACCTTGCAGACGAAACACAAACGCGAGGCGGCCCACGGCACTGGCCAGCGGAGCGGGTCGCCCTCCGCCTCGATCGAACCGCCCTCGAGCAGGACGACGCGTCGTCCAACCTGCAAACCCTCGGATCGGGCCCACGGCCCGAGGACCGAGGCCAGGGCCAGACCGATCAGGAGACGTGGAATCCTCGGCGCCCTCGCAGTCATGATGCAAACCCTCCGAGACGATTCGCATTGCACCCAGGCGAGCACGGAATATCAGAAACCCGCCGAAACGTCCAGTCGACGATCGTGTGCGTGAACCCATTGCGAATCCGCCGCCGATCACATGCCCACGACAAGCGTGGGCATGGCACCCATTTTTGTTCTCTTGCATGTCGATTATGCCATTGGGTGGCATGGCCACGCTCGCGTGGCCATGGATCGGTCGATCAGGTAGAATCATGCGGCGAGCGTGGAAATCGACGGCCGGACGGCGGAGGCTGCGACGATGATCGGCAGACGCATCGGGATGGCTCTGGCGATGACGCTGGCCGCCGTCTCCGCAACGATGGCGGAAGAGGCAAGACGGCCCCAGGCGATCGTGCTCACACACGGCGGCTCGCAACTCCTGGCGGCGAACCGGGGGACGGGGACGGTCTCGGTCGTCGATGTGAAGAGTCGGCGGGTCACCGGCGAAGCCCAGGTCGGCCGAGGGCTTGCCGACATCCGAACGACGGGGGACGAGACCGTCTTGCTGGCCGTCGATCAGTCGGCGGGCGAGGTCGTCCTGCTACACGACGATCGAAACCAGATCCAGCGCAGGGCTGCCGTCGCGGTCGCCGCCGATCCGGTCAGCGCCACCGTCTTCGGCGACGGCCGCCGGGCGGTGGTGTTGTCGCGGTGGTCGCGGGCGGCGACGTTCGTGGCCTGGGACGGCTCGGCGGGGCTCCGGGTCGTTGGGTCGATGTCGTTGCCGTTCAGCCCACGCGAGGCCGCCGTGTTGCCGGGGTCGCAGAGGGCCGTCGTGGTGGACGCTTTCGGCGGAAAAATCGCGCTTCTGGACCTGGGAGCCTGCCTCGAAGGCGCCTCTCCGGTGTCTTCCCCCCTGGAGGGGGAAGACAGACCGCAAAGCGGTCAGATGAGGGGGACGACCGCCGTCGATCGCGAATCCAACGCCTTGACTTCAACGCCAGGCCGGTCGTCCCCCTCATCCGGCCCTTCGGGCCACCTTCCCCCTCCAGGGGGGAAGGCCGTCGCCAATCCGGGAACGCTTATAAAACAGAACTTGAATGCGAACATCTGCCTGCGCGTCTGGTCGCTCCCCGAGCACAACCTGCGGCGGCCCGTGGTCACGGCCGACGGCCGCAGCGTGGCGATCGTCGGCCAGCATGCGGGGAACGTCCATGACGCCCGGACTTCGCGGCAGGACGTGGAGTGGGGGCTCGTCATCAGTCCGGCGCTGCGTCTGCTCCGCATCGAGGGCCTCCGCCCCGAGACGACCGACGCCGAGTTGCTGAAGAACTCGCGGCGGGCGGGACTCGTCGGCGGCACGGCCGATCCCTCGGCGATCGCGTTCGGGCCGAAGGGGGAAGTGATCGCCGCGATGGCGGGGACGGGCGAGGTCGCCTCGTCGTTGGCCCTGGGCGAGCCCTACGAACGCATCCGCGTCGGCCGTGGACCCTCGGCGCTGGCGATCGACGCCGAGGCGAAGACGGCTTATACGGCCGACGAGTTCGACGACGCGATCACGGTGGTCGACCTGGTCGCCGGGAGGTTCGCGGCCAGGATCCCGCTCTCGGCCGACGGCCCCCGCAAGCCGGCCTCGCTCGTGGAAGAAGGCGCCGCCCTGTTCCGCGACGCCAGACTCTCCGAGGACGGCTGGATGAGCTGCCAGACCTGCCACACGGACGGCCATACCGCCGGCGTGATGGTCGACACCAAGGGGGACGACACCTACGGCGCCCCCAAGCGGACGCCCTCGTTGCTGGGCGTGGCCGAGACCTCCCCGTTCGGCTGGCTGGGGAAGGTCCGGCGGCTGGACGAGCAGATCCACAAGTCGCTGGAAACGACGATGCACGCCCACGACCCGTCGCCCCGCCAGGTCGAGGCCCTCGCCGCCTATCTGAAGACGCTCGCCCCGCCGCCGCCGATCTCTACCGAAGCCCAGGCCGTCGCGCGAGGCCGCGAGATCTTTGACTCCAGCCGATGCGACGCCTGCCACACGGCCCCCAGCTACACCACCCCCATGCGATACGACGTCGGCCTGGCCGACGCCGTCGGCAACCACGAGTTCAACCCGCCCTCGCTCCGAGGCGTCGCTCACCGCCCCGCCCTGCTCCACGACGGCTCCGTAAGCTCCCTCTCTGACCTCTTCCGCCGCACCCGCCACCCCGACCAGACCGAGATGACCGACGCCGAGATCGACGACCTCGTGGCGTTCTTGAACTCGCTGTGATACGAGAGGCGGCTCAACCCACCGGCCAGGCTCGTCGGAGGTGGGCCGCCGCGTGCCAGAGTCTCTCCGCCCGAGCCGCCCGGAGCGCGGCCATGCGGGCCAGACGCTCGGCGCGGAGGGCGTGGAGGACCGCCCGGCGGGTCGATCCTCCTGACCCCGATGCTGCCCCGGTCGTGCGCATCGCGGTCCCGAACAGGGATGTGCGTCCGCCGACCAACACTTCTGGCGGGGTCGGGCCGGAGGGCGAACCGGAGTCGTTGGTGGGGGAGACTGGTGCGGTGGGCGTCGGGTCGAGCGGAGGCTTCGGATCGACCGGGCGCGTGGGGTCGACCGGGGGCGTGGGCGCTTCGGGCTCGGAGTCCGAATCTCCGTCCTCGTTGGTGACCGTGCCGGCCGATCCGCCCGCCGCGGAGTCACCCTCGGGGAAGCCCTCCGCCCACTCCCAGACGTCGTACTCGCGATTCGGGTAGAGGATGTAGTCGGGCTCCGTAGGAGGAACAGCGGCCCCCACGCTCGTCGTCGCACCGGGTGGAACGGCGACGACTCCGTCGTTGAAGTCGTAGGGGAGCCGCAGTTCTTCCAGGCCGGTTACGGGCGTTTGCGAGGCGTAATCGATGGTCTTCGCCCCTCCCCAGAAGGAGGGGGACAGGAAGAAGTCGATGAGGCCCTTGTTCGCCACCCAGGTGGTGACGAATCCCGGAGATGAGATCGCGAGCGTCTGCATCCCCCCCACGACGGGGCCTGCCCCAATTGTGATGTCCAGGCCCGCAGCGCGACGGTTCCAGAGCGTGAAAGCATCGCTCGATACGAGGTCGACGAACTCGCCTCCGGCGAGGCCACGGAAGACGACGGTCTCAAGGGATCGGGGATCGGCCCCCCAGTCAGCGCCCCAGCCGAACTTGATCCCGCCAGAGTCGGGCGAGATCGCCTCATAGCTGATGCCGGGAAGTCGCGACGGATACTCGCGAACCAGGTGCATTTCGCTCAGGATCGGATCCCCGATGAGGATCAACCTCGGGCCGTCTCCGGCATCGGCGTTGGCGATGCTGGAACCGCCGTCGTAACTCAGCATCCCGGGGCCGTCGGGAAGCGGTGAAACTCCGTTCAAATTCACAATCAGGGCGTTGGCCTGACCGCGCGGGGCGCGGTAATCGAGCGTTCCATAAAAGTCCGGGCGCATCACGATATCGACCGGGGTCGCGCCGGTGATTACGGCCTTGCGGTCGTTGGCGTTCAGGAAAGCCTTCTGCGCCACCTCGTCAGCGGAAGCGTCGATTAGGATTCGGCCCCCCCAGGGGGACTCATAGCTCGTCATCGTGCCGATCGTCACTTCGTGAGTGATCCCCGCCGTCGAGCCGTCGTCCGTGAGGCTGACGTCCCCTTGGGTGCTGTTGATCCAGATCGGCGACGGCGTGCGCTTGATGTTGTACTCGGTTCCGTGCTCAAGCTCCAGGTAGCCGGCGACGCGAGCGGCGGTGAAGGCCGGATTGGTTGACGGCGGCCGTTCGTCGGGGCCGAGGGTCGCGTCGATGTTGAAGACCGCCGACTGGGCCCCGTAGCCCGAAAGCCACGTGGGGCCCGCCGGCGTCGACAGGACGTCGAACTGGAGCGACAAATCGGGGCTCGGCTCGGTGGGACCGGTGATCTCCAGCCTGGTGATCCCGGAGTAGGTCACGCCGCCGAAGCCCGTGGCCGCGATCGAGTTCGAGGTGATGGTGTAATCGATATCCCCCGAGCGTCGGTAGTCCAGCAGCCGGAGCGTGGAACCCGCGAGGTCGTTGAGGTGATCGGCCGTCGACTCGAACACGACGGGTGCCGTAATCGCCGCGAGCCCATCGGAGTTCAGGTCGCCGAGGCTGAGGCCCCCCCCGTTGGGGCCGACGTGGATCGTCGCCGGCACGTCCAGGCTGCCGAATTGGACCAAGGCGCCGGCGATCATCTCAACGTTGATCCCCGTGATCCCCCGGATCCGGAAGTCGCTCGTCCCCGAGCCCGACGAGACGAGGCCGGCTGCGTCGGAAACTAGTTGGAATCGGTCCACCGTCCAATAGTCGAAGAAGCGATACTCACCGTTCTCCACCGAGACGACGCAGAGGTGGCCGCCCCCTTCGGGGAAGGTCAACGTCAGCACGCCGTCGGCCGCGACAGTCGCTAGGGTTTGGACGGTCAGGACCGTGCGATCCTCCAACCCCTCCAGCCAGGGCGTCCGCCCGCGCCGGCCCCGAACCGCCTTCGCCTTCGCCCTCGCCCGAGGAGACCGACCGCTGATCATCTGGCTGCACCTCGAAGTCTTCCAGGTCTCGCGTCTTCGTGCGTATAGTAACACGCATCCTCGGACCGCCAAGTCAGGCGATGTGGATTCTCAACAGCCATTAACACGTTTTCATTAATTCGCGCCCAACGACGCAGGTCGTCGACCGTTTTCCAACGGCGGCTCGACTGATCGGCGCGGACGAAAAAGGCGATCTGGTCGTATGCTATTGAATGGAGGGAGCCCCTTGGGCCTCCTTCCGGAGCGGCTTGCAACGACCGAGGACGACCTGTGAACGACCAGCGCGAAAATGGCCGAACGAACCCAACCGCCCAACGCCGATTCCGACGCCCAAAATGAATCCGGCTTGCCTGTTGCGTCGACCGGGTTCGACCCGGCGACGGCTCAAACGAAGCCGTGCGGGCCCATGACTTCGATGCAGGTTCGACGGACCGCCTTCAAGCAGGGTGGAAGGCGGTTGTGGTCCCGAAATCAGCAATCATCGAGGCCGAAGTGAACGACGAGATCGAAGAGCTTTGCGACCTGGGCGTGGACCTGGCCGACGCGGGGAGCTTCGCCAAGGCGCTGGAGGCCTATGAGTCGGCCTGGGCGCTGCTGGGTGAGCCGGCGGAGGCGCATGAGGACTCGGCCTGGATCCTGGGGAACATCGGCTATACCCGGTTCCTCCAGGGGGATTACTCCCAGGGCCGAGACGACCTGGCCCGGGCCCTGAGCCTCCCCGGCGGAACGGAGAACGCGTTCCTCCACTTCCGCCTGGGTCAGTGCCTCTACGAGTTGGGCGACCACCGCCGCGCCGGGGAGCAGTTCCGGCTGGCGTTCGACATCGAGGAAGAAGCGATCTTCGTCGACGAGGACCCGAAGTATCGGGCGTTGCTGGACTGACGCCAGGGCGCGTCAGCCCAGAGCCAGGCGGCCGCAGACGAAGATCCAGGCGGAGGCGAGCATCGAGCAGGGGAAGGTCAGCAGCCAGGCCAGGGCGATGTTCCTCGCCGTGGCGATCTGGACCCCCGAACGGTTCGCCCACATCGTGCCGGCGACCCCCGAGGACAGCACCTGCGTGGTGCTGACCGGCAGGCCGAGCAGGTCCGCCGCGCCGATGGTGGCCATCGCGACGACCTCCGCGCTGGCGCCCTGGGCGTAAGTCAGGTGGGTCTTGCCGATCTTCTCAGCGACCGTGAGGACGATCCGCTTGTAGCCGAACATCGTCCCCACCCCCAGGCAGAGAGCCACGCCCAGCACGACCCAGTTCGGGACGTATTCGATGGCCTCGCGAAGCTGCTTCCGGGGGGCGTCCAGAGCGGCCAGGCGGTGGTCGGGGACGGCGTCGCGGTCGCGTACCAGGGCCCGATCGACCTGGAAGATCAGGTTGCGGAGGGTGATCCGCTGATCATAGGGAACCTCGCGGAGCGACTGCTTGCCGTCGAGCCGGGCGAGCACCTCGTCGAGCCGCTCGATCTCCTGGCGGTGCAAGGGGGAGGGTTCGGCCTGCAGGGCCTGCTGCATCTCGGTCGCGGCGGCCCGCGCGCTGCAGGCGTCGCCGTCGAGGTTCAGGGCGAAGCCCGTGGGGAGTAGGCCGATCAGCACCAGCATGATCAGGCCCATCCCCTTCTGGCCGTCGTTCGACCCGTGCGCCAGGCTGACGCCGCCGCAGGTTGCAAGAAGGGTCGCGCGGATCCACCCCGGGGGACGCGCGTCGGGGTCTTCCGGGGGCGGGACGAACAGCGAGGGGTCCTTGATCCGCTTCTTCGCGACTAAGAGCAGCATCCCGGCGGCCAGGAAGCCGATCGCCGGCGAGATCAGAAGCGCCATCGCGACCTCGCTCGCCTTGCCCCAGTTCACTCCCGCGGCCACCCCCTGCCCGCTCATCAGGCCGTTCGCCAGGCCCACGCCGAGGATCGCGCCGATGAGCGTGTGCGAGCTGGAGACCGGGATCCCGAACCACCAGGTCAGCAGGTTCCAGGAGATGCCGGCGATCAGGAGAGCCAGGACCATGACCACGGCCGACCGGCTGGCGGCGTCGATGAGCAGGTCGACCGGCAAGAGGTGGACGATGCTGAAGGCGATGGTCGTTCCGCCCAGCAACACCCCCAGGAAGTTGCAGAACCCGGAGAAAAGGACCGCCGGCGTGGCTTTGAGCGTCCTCGTGTAAATGACGGTGGTCACGGCGTTGGCCGTGTCATGGAAGCCGTTGACCACCTCGAAGCCGAAGGCGATAGCCAATGCGATGGCGAGAACCAGGGCGGATGAAACGTCGAGACGTCCCAGAGCGTCGAGAAAATCGGTCATGATCACCCTTCAACGCGAACGCCAGTCGCCTTGAGGGCCTCCAGTTGAGAGGAACGGCCAGCCTCCGGCAGCGGGTTGCCGTCGAGGTAAAGCCGCAGGTAGGGGGCGAACAGCTTGGCGCCTGCGGCGTCGGCCTTCGCCGCCTCGATGAGAGGCGTCAGATCCTTGACTTGATTGCGCTCGATCATCAGGAGCTTGAGGTCCGGCTGCTTCGTCAGGGGCCGAACGTCCTCGATGAGGTTGTCCCGCAGGTCCAGGGTCGACAGCTTCGTCAGTTTCTCGATCGCGCCGGCGTCCTTCACCCGGTTCCCGCCCAGGCCCAGCGACGCCAGCTTGGTCAGGGACGCCAGCGGGTTGACGTCCTCGATCTTGTTGCCGCCCAGGTAAAGGGCGCTCAAATCGGTCAATCCGGCAAGGGGGGCAAGATCGACGATCTGATTCTTCGATAATTCAAGATACTGCAAGCTCTTCAATCCGGCCAGCGGAGAGAGGTCGGCGATCTGATTCTCGGCCAGATCCAGGGACTGGAGATTCTTCAAATCCTTGAGGGGCTTGAGGTCCGCGGCCTGGTTTTTCGACAGCCGCAGCAGCGCCAGATTCTTGCACTTCTCCAGCCCGGTCAGGTCCTTGATCTCCTTGCCGACCGCCTCCAGGACGTAGACGTTCTGGAGCTTTTCATCGGTCAATTCGACGTTCGGCTCGTGTTTAAGGACGGCTCGGACGGCCGTTTCAAGGTTTTTGTCGGGGAATGGGCCGTCAGCCCGGGCCGTCGTCGCCACCGTCGCGATCGCGAGAACCGCGGACCATCGGAAGACCTTCGTCGCCGTCATCGTCGATTCCCCTCCATCGGCGGCCGGGCCTGAATCCAGTATCGCCCGAAAGATCGAAAACCTCGCGCCGAACGGCTCTGAGGATACGCGAGCGGTCAGGGCCAGGCCACCCCGTAGGCCGTCTTGCGTCCCGGCCGATCGAGCCGCCTCTAGGATCCGCGACGTCGAACCGAGCCTGATCGAAGGTCGCGTAAGAACGCCTCCCGTTCGGCCTCGCCGAAAGTTGATCGCAGGGGCGGCAGTCATGACGCGGCCCCCCCCTCACAGAGCGGATCGGCTCCGCTTTGGCTTCGATCGCGGCGAAGCATGGCCAGCCACGCCATCGATAAGCTGTTGATTCAGAAGCGTTTCCGTCACCACGCCGTCGGCTTCGTTCGTCGCGTTTTTCGCGGCGGCGAGATCATCTCGCCACCTCTCCACCCCGAAGAGGGCGGCTCGGAGGACCGGGTGAGGGTCGTCGGACTTCGGGGCGAGCGGTGCCGAAAACGATCTTCCCCCCTCGCGGGGGAAGACAGACGCCGAAGGCGTCAGATGAGGGGGACGACCGGCGTCGGGCGCGTCCCCGGCCGTCGGCTCCGAATCCGCCGCCGATCTCCCCTCGTCCGGCCGCTGCGCGGCCACCTTCCCCCGTGAGGGCGAAAGGCCGTTTTGGTCCCGATCGAGCTTCGCCGCGTCCTTTCGCATCTTCGTCAGGATCTGGATCGCCCGGAACATCTCGCGCGACCGCGCCGACTGGTATCGCCGCAGCCGCTCACCCGCCTCGTTGGCCAGGAACGAGGCCGCCTCGGCCCGCTCCAGGTCATCGTCGCCCTCGGCCTCTTCCAGCTCGGCCAGGATGTCGCTCAACCGCGAAACCTCCCCTTCCACGACCGCCCGCAGCCGGGCCCTGGCCTCATCCTCGTCGGTCGGCCGGGGGGCGAGTTCGCGCCAATGCCGATCCCTCTCGAAGGCCCCGCCGGAGGACGGGTCGCGGCGCATCGAGAATGCGTGGACGCGCTCCCAGAACTCGCCGCCTCCGCCTTCGGCGAGCACTTCCCAGGCCAGGAAGATCGCGTTCAAGGCCGGGTCGTCGACGGCGTCCACCGGCCGCTTGCCCAGGAGCCGGACGAACCGGTGATTGTCGGGGTCGCCCCACGCCTCGCCCGATTCGAGCAGCGCGCCGACCTCGCCCCAGCGGGCGAGCAGCCAGCGGACGCCCTCCGGCGACCCCTCCAGCTCCGCGACGATCCCCGCCGGCTCGCCGACCGTCAGAAGCAGCCTCCTCCCCAGGGCATCGACCCCCTCCGCCCGCGACCCTGACATCGCCCTTCGCACGCGCCTGGATATCAACGCGGCTTCATACCGCTCCGCGCGTTCCAGCGCCCACGACGCCTTCGCCGCGCGCTCCACGAGCGCCCTCTCGATCGCGTTCCGAGGCTCCCAATCCGCGACCCAGAGGCTGATGCGAGCCTCCAGCTCCGCCGGATCCTCATGGGGCAAGACGCTCGGCGACTTCGACCGCAGCCCATGTTTGAGCGCGTTCATCCGGGCCCGCGCCTTGCCGGCCTCGGTCTTCGGCCCGGTGGACTTCTGCGCGTTCTCGCGGTTGGCGCGGATCTGGGCCTCGGTGGCGGGCATGATGCGAATCTCCTCGAAGGTCGCGGCGGGAAGGTCACCTAGCTGGGACGATCCGCACGACGAGCGAGACGATTCCAATTACCGCGACTTTTCCGACGGCCGACCTGCCGAATAATCCAAATATGCCGGGTGCCCTGCCCACGCCCGTCGTGGGCATGCGATCGGCGACGGTCGCGCAACGGCCCGCGACGCTTCGCGGCCTCGACAGATCGCCTAGACCACCTATTTTTCCTGGTGATATAGGAGTGACCCCTTTCCGAGCCTCCACCTATTTTTCCTGGTGATATAGGAGTGACCCCTTTCCGAGCCTGACCCCTTTCCGAGCCTCTGATATAGGAGTGACCCCTTTCCGAGCCTCCTTTCCGAGCCTCCTTTCCGAGCCTTGATATAGGAGTGACCCCTTTCCGAGCCCCCCTTTCCGAGCCCTTTAGGAGTGACCCCTTTCCGAGCCCCTTTCCGAGCCATTTTTCCTGGTGATATAGGAGTGACCCCTTTCCGAGCCCCCCTAGACCACCTATTTTTCCTGGTGATATAGGAGTGACCCCTTTCCGAGCCTCAAATGGTTTCCAGCCCGTGACTAGGTACAATCTTCACCGAATCGAACCGATGTGATATCCGCCTAAATCTGGAGACCTTTTTGATGGTTTACCGCCTGACAACACTACTCGTTTTCGTCGCCGCAGCGTTTGTTGCCGATGAGGGTCGAGCCGAGGATGCAGCGGCGAGGACGGTGACCATCCAGGGCTCTGTCGTCGACCTGGACGGACATCCCGTTACTCAGGGCAGCCTGTACGTCTCCATTACTGGGAAATTGGCGACGGCCGGGGACTTTTCCAAGGAGACGACCACAAAGCTCGGTCCCGACGGGAGATACCGCATCGAGTTCCAGGACGCCTTGTTCGCAAGCCAGATCCCCCCGGCCTCGCTCGCGCTAAGGTATATCATGGCCGCGCCCGGTTTCCGCGTTGAGGAGGGGCGACCGACCGTCGGATCCGAATCCGTGGCCCTCGATCTGCGACTCACCCCCGAGGCGTGGAAAACGACGGCCTTCAAATTCGTCGACCGACGCAGCCAGCCGGTTGGAGGGGCCGACGTTCAGGTGCAACTTGCGGGGAGGATCGACTGGACGCTCCTCCAGACCGACCCCGAAGGACGTTGCCGGGTCAGCATGCCCCCTGGAATTGGCTTCGGCATGAATGTGTCCTCACGGAATTACTTGCCTATCAGTTTCTCGTTCCGAGCCTCCGCGGACGGTCCAACCGAGGTTGCCGTTCCCATGTTCGACCCTATTCGGGGCCGTGTCGTCGATCCGGCCGGCGCTCCGCTCAAAGGCGTGCGGATCGGCTGCCGAATGTACTACGAATACGATGAGAAGTTACCGGGGGATCAACAGTCGCTTTTCCTGGGCGGCATCACCAACTTCGATGACAAGGGAGCGACCGACGATCAGGGCCTTTTCGATGTCAGGCCGCCCATTCACCTGTCAACCAAGGGGATGGATCGGACGAACAAGTTCATGATCGTTCCAGTAGCTTTATGCTTTGGCGACGAGACACTGAAGCACATGGCTTTCCTGGGCATAGATCTCAACGACTCACCTCCATTTCACGAAGTTGTTTTGAAGTCGGCGAGTCATGTCCGAATTCCATTGGAGCATGAAGTCACTTCCCCCGCGGGTAGGTACGAGGGTAACTGGCTTTTGTACATTCCAGTTCGATGGAATAACCAGAGCGGGCAAGTCATGTCGATGCTCGGGGACTGGGGGCGACGGGACGGCAACATGTTGGAGACCTATTGCCCCGAGGGACGCTACCGCTTGTTTGTGTCTTCAAGAGATCCTGTTAGCATGAAAGTGCTTGAAGAGACGACGATCGACTTCGACGTACCAGCCGGCGGTGCCCCCCTGACGCTGCCGAAGCAATCATTGCCCGCGCCGCTGCTACTCAAGCTTGTCGGCAAGCCTGCTCCGGAGATCGACGCCCGGGACCTCGACACTGGCAACCCGGTCCGGCTGGCGGACTTTCGCGGCAAGGTCGTCGTTCTGGACTTCTGGGGCTACTGGTGCGGCCCCTGCGTCGGCTCCATGCCCGATTTGATGAAGCTTCAGGATCGTTACAAGGATCGGCCGGTCGTCATCCTGGCTCTCCACGACCAGTCGATCCAAACCAGAGCGGCCTATGATCGCGAGTTGGCAGGTGTCAAGAGGCTGGCCTGGAATGGACGCGACCTGCCGTTCCGGGTCGCCGTCGACGCGCCTTCCCCAGACCTACCGAAGGACGATCCAGGGACCGGCCGCGGAATCACCTGCGACCGATACGAGATTGACTCATTTCCCTCCACCCTGGTTATTGGTCCAGATGGTGTCATTGTGGGAAAGGCGAGTGCGAGGACTCCCGGCGCCCTGGATGCCTTGATCGATCGCGTCCTGCCTCCCGCCGCTCCCTGAGTTCAACGGGAGCGAAAGATCCGCCCCTGGGACTTTTTCACGGCTGATGCTCCGAACCGTGGACAGCCCAGATCCACCAATCGCTGAGAAATCCCCTTTCGGAACGCCTCCCCTTTTGCCTCCTCACTCTGAAGGTCGCAAGGCAATCCCCGCTCAGCGGCACCGAAGTAGGATAAACCTGGGCACCGTGGCCACGCTCGCGTGGTCATGAACCGACTTGGGCGACTGCGTGACCGACGCCGATCGCATGGCCACGCAAGCGTGGCCATGGCACCCGAGCCCAACTTTCAATCCGGAAACAACTTCGGACAGACAGAAGTGGGCGAGGAGTGTTGAAAAAACAACACTCTCACGAATCGCAGTCAGAAGTCGCGTGGTGAGGACGGCCGTCCAGAACCAAAATGGGCCTTTTGGTCGTATGGTATCTCAATGGAGGGACCGACCAGGCCGCCTCCGAGGTTGGTGGCAAAGATCGAGGACGAAACGGTCCGGTCTTTGCGTTGAAATCGGCCGAACGAACCCAACGCCCAGGGCGGATTTTCCATAAACAAAGCGTTTCCTCATCGAGAGTTCCGTCGAATGGCTCCGGTCACGCCCGGCTGGGAACGAAGCCAACGCCGTCGGGGTTGTTGACAAGGCCGTGTGGGGTTCCGATCATTCAGGGGGCGCAGCCGGCCCCCTCGGCGAGGATCGCCGAATCCGGAGACCGGCGAAATCTTCCAACGCCACCGGCCTCTCGGGGCGTAACAAGATTTGTGGGGAGATGGCGCGATGCGGAAACGGGTCGGAAACGTCATCCCTTCATCGCCCGAGGCGGACGCCGACGGGCGAAGCGAACTCCTGAACGGGCCTGGCGTTGCGTCTGACGTGGCGGCGGTCGAGCCGACGCCCCTGGACGACGAGGGGAACCTCAACGACGCCTGGCTCGTCGAGCGGGTGCGGCGAGGCGACCACGCGGCCTTCGGCGTTCTCGTGAGGCGCTACGAGCGGAAGCTGATCCGGGTGCTGACGCGGCTCGTCCGCGATCCCGAGATCGCCCGCGACCTGGCGCAAGAGACGTTCTGGCGGGTGTACAACCGGCTGGATCGTTTCGACACGGGGAGGCGCTTCGGCCCCTGGCTGTTCCGCATCGGCGTCAACCTGGGCCTGGATCAGCTTCGGCGCGGGCGGGGCGAGCCGCCCCCCGGGTCGCTGGATCGGGTCCACGGCGACGAAGGCGTCCCCTATGACCCGCCCGACCCTGACCCCCGCGTCCGGGCCGAGCTGGCTCAGGAAGTTCAGTTCATCCTGGCCCAACTTCCGCTGTCGTACCGAACCATCCTGGTGCTCCGCGACCTGGAAGGGTTCTCGTCGTCGGAAGTGGCCGCGATCGTGGGAAGACGAGAGGCGACGATCCGCTGGCGCCTGTCGAAGGCGCGGGAGAGGTTTCGCCAAATCTGGGAGCGTCGCCAGGATGCGGCGCAGGAGGCAGCCACGGACGGCTGACCATCGACCATGACGAAAACGCCGGACGACAAAGCGTGCGCCTGGGTTCGCGACCGACTGCCGATGCTGGCGGAGACGGACGCCGACTCCCTCGCGCCCGCCCCTGAGACGGAAGCCGCCCTGGCCCCCCAGGAACGTCGAGCCGTTGAGGCCCACCTGGCCGGCTGCCCGGCTTGCCTCGCCCGTCGCGAGAGCCAGACCCGGGCGTTCGACGCCCTGTCGGCCGCGGCCGTCGAGCCGCCGATCGGCCCCGGCGCCCCCTCGCTATGGCCGGCGCTTCAGGCGCGGATCCAGGCCGCCGAAGCCCGGACGCGCAACCCGTTGAACCACGCCGCGGCCCGCGCGGCGAGCGTCCTCGACGAACTCCCCCTGCAACTGGTCTGGACCGAAGACACCGCCCGCGAGGAGGTTCCGGAACGGCTTCGCCGCTGGTTCGACCCTCAGCGCGCCGCCGTCGCCTGCGATCGTCTTCTTCAGCCCGCCGCTGGACTCGCCGGCGCGCTGGCCGCCGCAGCCCTGCTGGCGGCCGTCGTCGGGTACTCGCTGGCCCAGACCTCCCGCGACGAGCACGAGGCGCGAATCGCCGCCGCCGCCGCCCCGCTCCAGGTCACGGCCCCGGTTCAGGCCGAGTCCGTTCCGCTGGTCGTCACGCCTTCCCGGGCCGAGGCGATCGGGGTTCTCGCCTCCTCTGGCCCCGCCGATCTGGCCGTCCTCGACGCCCGAAGCCTGGCGCAGAACACGCTTCCTCCCCTCCGCGAGCCCGACGGCCGCGGCGTCGACGTCGACCAGGCCGCCCGATCCGTCCCGGCTCCCCTGCCCACCGCCGTCCGTTTCGACCTCGATCGCGGCGTCCCCATGCCTCCCGACGCCCGGGTCGGCAAGCCGGCCTATTGATTCCCATTTGGTTCACGCCCCGCGCCGGTGCGGGGCGGCGCGGTTGGCGCTCTTGAGTTCAGGTCCTATTCTTGCACTATCGGCCGAGGGACTTTCGCCGTTCCTGGAGGCTGGGTCGCGACCCAGTCTGCGGAAAGCTCGGCCCTCTCCAGACTGGGTCGCGACTCGGTCCACAGGAGTACCTCTCCGCGGAATTGAGCGTGTTCGTCCATCACCCTGAGAATCCGCCCTCATGGACAGTCGGGACGCCTCGGTCCAGAACCGCCTGACGCTCTGGCTGGCCAGCGGCCTGTTTTTCGCCGCCCTGGTCCTGGCGATCACCGCGCGACGCGTCCCAGAGCCTCCCAAGCCGGCGGCCAAGCCACTCGACCGGCTGTTGAAGCCGTCCGCGACGGCCAAGCCGACCCCGGTGGAGGCCCCCCAGGCCAAGGCGGCCGTCGAAACTCCGCCGACCATCGGGGCCGCGAAGCCGGCTTCCCCCCCTTCTCCCCGGCCGGCGACCGAAGTTCCAGCCTCAACGACCAAGAGCGACCTGGCCTTCGCCGGGCGTCGCCGGGATCCCGAGGAGGAGGAGGACGAGGCCCTGTTCGGGGCCATGGAGCGGCTGGAGCGCCGAATGGCCGCCGGCATGGCCCGCGCCCGCGAGTCGGTCGTGGCCATCGAGTACACGGCCTCCGGCGGCGCCGCCGACGCCCGAGGCGCAGCGGTCGGCGTGGTCGTCGACGGCCGTCGGGGCGAGGTTCTCTCGGTCGGCATCGAACGCCCCCCCAGCGAGCCCGGCGCAGCCTCCACGATCATCGCCCGCGACGTCTTCGGCCGGCGCCACGCCGCGCACTGGATCGCCGCCGACCCTGAGACCGGCCTGACCCTCTTGCAGATCCCCGGCAACGTCCTGCGGTCGATCCGCCCGGCTTCCGACGCTCCCCCCCTGGGAGGGCAGGTCTTCGTCGTCGGCAACCCTTTCGGCCTGGGCCATTCCGTCAGCCGAGGCCAGGTCTCCGGGCTCGATCGCTCGGTGAAGATCCGGGGCCTTCAGCTCAACGGCACGATCCAGATCCAGACCCCGCTGTTCGCCGGCGACAACGGGGCGGCTGTGGTCAACTACCGGGGCCAGTGGCTGGGCCTGATCCGAGGCGGCCTGGCCCCCGCCGCTCAGCCCGAGGCCGGCTCCGGCGCTGGCTCCGGAGCCGTCGCCGTTGGCTCCGCAGGCTCCGAACTGGGCTTCGCCATCCCGGCCGACACGGCCCTCTGGATCGCCTCACAGCTCCACGAACGGGGACGGGTCGACCGCGCGTTTCTGGGCGTCCGGTTCGAGCCCGATTCGACGGCCGCGGAGGGTCCTGAAGGCGCCGGCCTCCGTGAAGTCCTCCCCGACACCCCGGCGGCTCGCGGCAGCCTCCAGGCGGGCGAGCGCATCGTCTCGTTCGACGGCCGGCCGATCCACACCGCCCACGAACTGACCGAGCGGCTCGACCTGACTCCGGCCGAGAAATTCGTCCGACTGGAGGTCATCCACGGCGACGGCCCCCGGCGCCAGCAGCGCAGCGTCTGGATCCAGACGACCCGACGCCCCGAGGCTCCCCGTCCCGCGGCCGCTCCTCCCGTCACGGCCGAGGCCGAGAAGCCGAAAGACGCAGCGGCGGCGTCGCCCGACGTCGTCCCCACCTCGGCCGTCGTCGCCGCGCCGCCGGGTCCTCAGGCGGTGCCGTCGCCGACTCCCGATCAGCCTCAACCGAAGCACCAGGACGGCCCGATCCCGCCGCCGCGAGGCGACGAGCTTCAGCCGCCGCTCCCCCGCGCGGTCGCCGAGCGGATCGAGCAGTTGGAGCGTCGGATCGAGCAACTGGAGCAGCAGCGTTCGACGACCGTGGCCGCCCCCCAACCCGACGCCCCGTGAGACTTCTCAGCGGCCCGCCCCCAGGGCGGAGGGGATGACCGGCCCCGCCTTGGGCTGGTAGGCGTTGTAGTCCTCGCCGAGAAGCGCGGCAAGCGTCGCGGCGATCTGGTTCTGGTTGGCGGTCAGCGACGGCGAATCCCCCTGCGGAGGCGTGTCGGGGCCGAGGACGCCGACCCAGATCCGATCGGCGCCCTTGATCTTCTCGCCGTGCGACTTCCACTCGACGGGGGCGTCGCCGCGGCCGTGGTCGGTGGTCAGGATCAGGGTCGTCTGGTCCTTGTATTCGGGCATGGCCTGCACGGTCTTCCACAGCTCTTCAACGTACTGGTCGAACTTGCGGGCCGAGGTGAGATATTGATCGTACCGGCCGCCGTGGGCGAACTCGTCGGTCTCGCCCAGGCCGATGAACGTGACGCGGGGTTTCTCGCGCTTGAGGTTCTCCAGCGCGGCGTAGTAGGTGAAGACGTCATAGCCGCATTCGGGCCAGGTGCGGTGGACGTTGGCGTTGATCTCGCCGAGCATCTTCTCGGCCGGGGTGAGGTTCTCGCCCGTGGGGGGCTCCCAGCAGGCGACGATCTTCAGGCCGCTGCGGTTGCGGTTGAGGATGTACGGGAAGACGTCCCAGGAACCGTAAGCCGCGACCTTGCCGTGAAACCCGGGCTTGGCGTTGAGCCACTCGAAGACGGTGACGTTGGGGTTGTCGAACTTGTTGTTGCTGTCGATGCGTGGGTCGCCGAAGCCCGTGAAGACCTCGTTGTAACCGGGATAGGAGAAAGCCTTGCCATTCGTGACGCGGCTCTCGCCGCCGACGTCGCCATAGAGCCTCCCCTGCTTTGCCACGACCTTCGTGATGAACGGGAGAAGGGCCTCGCGACGAGCCTGAACGGTCTCGCGGTCGAACGCCGCCTTCGTCGCCTCGGGGTGAGCCAGGCCCCCTTCCTTCTTGGTCAACAGCGCGCGGTCGGCCCCGCCGAAGACCTCCTGCCAACGCAGGCCGTCGGACATGACCAAAATCACGTTCTTCGTCCGGGTCTTCGCCAATGCCGGTGTCGAGGGGCTCGGCGCGTCGTCGGCCAGGGCGGCGGACGTCACGCCGAGGGTCAGGATCGCGGTCGCGATGCGGAGGAGGCTCATGGAGAGAATCCCGGTGTGGAGTTCGAAGGTAGACGGCAGGCGCGATGGAGCGGACGAAACCGGAACGGCCGTCCAATTGGAACCGATCCACGGCGGTCGTTCAACTCTCAGGGGAGGTCGCCCTGCTCCGCCAACGCGTCGAACGTCAATCCCTGGTCTTCGATGAGTTGGGCGACCTTCTTGCGGTACCTGAAGTAGCGGAAGGAGTGGGAGGGATGAGTCTCGCCGGCGGCGAGGATCCGGTTCCCTTCCTCCTCCGGGAAGCTGCCTCCGCCGGCCACGTAGTCGCAATAGCCCTCGACGATCCAGTTGGGGAGCCGCAAGGATCGCCAGAGCCCCAGGCGTCGGCGGATCAGGCCGTGGGTCGCTTCGTGGGCGATCAGGCCGGAGAAAGCACGGCTGTTGTACTCCGGGGCGCGGCTGTAGGCCACGTCGGCGTCGATGTCGGCCGAGGCGACGAACACGTTGTCGGTCAGCACGATGGAGACCGCGAACGCCCCGCCGCTGAGGGGCGCGAACAGGCGATAGAGCCAGGGCGAGTTGCACAGGAAGATCCGCTCTCGTCGGCCGGGCGCGGATAGTTCGCTGCGGTCGATCAGGTCGCGGGCCTTCGCCAGCCGTTCGGCGGCGCTCGCGGGGATCGGCCGGGTCGAGTAGAGGGTGACGCCTCGTTCGCTGATGCTGTGGGCGAAGAGCATCTGGGGATAGACGTGGAGGAAGGCGTACGCCAGCGCTATCAGCACGCTCAGACGCCGAACGCGCTGCAGCACGCGCCCGAGCCGTGTACTGGGCGAGGGACGGCCAAGGCCCAGGGCCTTTCGCAAGAATTGAGCCGCCCGCTTTCTCATCGTCGCCCCCGTGTCTCGTGGCAAGAGCCTCTCAGAACCACCGCGGGTGGTCGGCGCCGAGATCGTCGACGCCTCGCGTGATCAACCTTGGATTTGTCCCGTCGGCGCCCATCAGCCAGATCGCGGGGGCCTCGCCGACCTTCGCGCGACAGAAGACGATGGACTCGCCGTCGGGCGACTCGCTCGCCCGGAAATCCCACGCGGGCGGGTTGTTGTGAGTTAGCGAGGCGATTGCGCCGTCCTTCGGATCGAGGCGGACGATCTCGGTCCCTCCTCGGGCGAGGTCCGGCTTGTAATCGCGGTTGAAGTGGTCGACGTCGGGGCGTTGGGCCTGATACTCCCAGGCGAC
Organism: Paludisphaera rhizosphaerae; assembly: GCF_011065895.1. Classification (NCBI taxonomy): domain Bacteria; kingdom Pseudomonadati; phylum Planctomycetota; class Planctomycetia; order Isosphaerales; family Isosphaeraceae; genus Paludisphaera; species Paludisphaera rhizosphaerae. The sequence continues at coordinate 157,517 of NZ_JAALCR010000018.1, forward strand.
CCTGGAGTCGGGCAGCCGGCGCGGGAAGAGGATGCGGCCGTCGCGCGTCCAGGCGGGCGTATTGGAGCCGCCGCCGCGTGTGTTCGGGTCGCCGTAGGTCGCCGCGAACCACATCGAGCCGCCGGTCGTGAGGACGCGATGCTCGGGGCCGATGCAGACGTCGGCCCAGTCGTGGCCAGGGTCGGTCCCCGGCGTGCAGTCGACGTAGAGGACGTGCCGACCGTCGGGCGACCACGAGGTGCCGAAGTAGAGGTGCCCCTCCTTCGCCGCCACAAGCCTGCGGTCCCCGCCTTCGAGGTCGCTGGTCCAGACCTGGTATCCGGCCGGACTCGCCAGGTGGAACGCCACGCGACGCCCGTCGGGGTGCAGGCTCAGGCCGTACGGGAGCCCTTCCCCGGCCTTCGTGAATTCGCGGGGGTCCGAGCCGTCGAGCTTGACGCTGAAGATCTGCCCGACGTTCTTCCGGACGACCTGCACGAGCAGCCGGTCCTCCCCCAGCACCAGCGCCGGCGTGACGAACGGGGCGAGCCGGTCCTTCGTGCAAAGCTCCTGGAGCGAGCCCCCCTCCAGGTCATAGGCCCAGATGTGGGTGGGAGTCTGAGTGTAGTACTCCCCGAAGGGACGCCCCGGCCCGTCGCGCCGGGGTTCCATGCTCAGCAAGAGGAGGCGGCCGTCCCGGAGAGTCCCCGTCGGCTGCCAGGTGGCTTGCTGCGTCGGCGATTGGAAGTCCAGGTCGCGGACCTTCTCGCCGTCGAAGAGGCCGGTCTTCCCTCGCGACGTGAACAGGAAGCGGGACGGCTTGCGAAGGGTCGAGTCGCCGCTCGCCCGGGAGCCAAGGGCAACCGCCAGCGATGCCGCTCCGAGGAAAGCCCGACGCGTCACAGCGAATGGTTGCGATCCGGCCATTGGACTACTCTCCCGTCTCGATGACGACCAACGCTCTTCTGACGGTTGCCAATCGATGACGGAGACAGCCATAACGGCTTTCCCCCCTCGCGGGGGAAGGTGGCCCGAAGGGCCGGATGAGGGGGGATCGGCGTCGCCTTGAGAGCGATCCACCGGATGCGCATGCGACGGCGGTCGTCCCCCCTCATCTGATCGCTCTGCGATCTGTCTTCCCCCGCGAGGGGGGAAGACCGTTCTTCGTTCCCGCCGTCGGCGGTTCAAGGCTTCGCGGCGTTCCAGACCTTGATGTCGTCGAAGCAGCCGTCCTTGCCGGCGACGCCCAGCTCGATCTTGGACTTGGTGGCGTGGCCGATCCCGGACGACTTCAGGTAGCCGGAGGGCTTGCCGTCGATCGTCACCCGCATCTCGTCGCCGACGGTCTCGACGACCATCGTGTACCACTTGCCAGTCTCGAACTTGGCGGGGAAGGTGACGCTCTTGCCGGCGACCAGCTTGGCGGCCTCGGCCTTGCGGGCGGGGTCCTTGCGCATCTCGTAGACGTCGTTGCGCATGCCGCCGTCGCGCTCGTCGATCAGGGTGATCCCGTTCAGCCGGGCCACGGCGCGGCAGATGTGGCCGTAGTGCGACCCCTTGTACTCGCGGTCGTCGAACTCGACGTCGATCATCGTGGCGCCGTCAAAGCGGATCTTGACCTCCACGATGCTGTCCTTCGTCGGCACGCTCAGCCCGTGGACCGCCGCATGGGCGGTAACCGCCGGCTTGCCGTCGGCCGCCGGGATGTTCTTATCCCGCGTCTGCGTCCCCTTCAGCACGCCCCCCTCAAAGGCGAACGTGGGGACGACCTTGTGCCAGGCCTTGTCGGGCTGCCCCTCGAAGTCGTCGGCGAACAGCAGCTCCTTCTTCACGGCGATCGTTTCCGCCGGAATCGCCGGCGGCTCGGCGGCGAACGACGAGGAGGCGGAGGCGGCGAGAACGGCGGCGATCAGACCGGCTGGAATCCGATGTACGCTCATGTTTGGCTCGCGTTGGGGGTGGGAGGGACGAGGACGCCACATCGTAGGAGATCCGTCGGAGTCGCACAAGGACGCACGCCCGCAGGCGGAATCCAGTGGCAAGGGGCGATCGACAAGGCTATCGTGACGATTGATGGATCCGGGCGCCCGCCATTGCGCGAGACGCCCACTGGCGGGCGGTCGTGCGACGCCCCCCTTGACCTCGATCGGCCCCGACCGGCCTGAGGCCCCACCACCCTTCCCGCCCAGGGAGACTCGTGATGAGCCGACTCTGCGGACCTTCCGTCGCCCTCCTGCTGAGTCTCGCCGCGCCCGTGTTCGCGGCCGACGCCCAGCTCCAGTACAACCGCGACGTCCGCCCGATCCTGGCCGAGAACTGCTTCGCCTGCCACGGGCCCGACTCGGCCGCGCGCAAGGCCGACCTCCGGCTAGACCGTCGCGAGGACGCCGTCGAAATGGGGGCGGTCGAGCCCGGCAAGCCCGGCGAGAGCACGCTCGTCGAGCGGATCGATTCGACGGACAAGAAGGAGATGATGCCGCCGCCGTCGTCGCATAAGACGCTGACGGCCGAGCAGAAGGACGTGCTCAAGCGCTGGATCGCCCAGGGGGCCGAGTACCAACCCCACTGGTCGCTGATCGCGCCGACGCGGCCGACCCCGCCCAAGGTCGCCGACGCCTCGTGGGGCCGCAACCCGATCGACGCGTTCATCCTCGCCGCGCTCGAAGCGAAGGGGCTGAAGCCCGCGCCCGAGGCCGACCGCCGGACGCTCGCCCGCCGCCTCAGCCTGGACCTCACCGGCCTGCCGCCGAAGCCGGAGCGCGTCGAGGCGTACGTCGCCGACGCCGCTCCGGACGCCTACGAGAAGTACGTCGACTCCCTGCTGGAGTCGCCCGCCTGGGGCGAGCACCGAGGCCGATACTGGCTCGACGCCGCCCGATACGCCGACACCCACGGCTTCCACTTCGACAACTACCGCGAGATGTGGTCGTACCGCGACTGGGTCGTCGAGGCCTTCAACGCCAACATGCCCTTCGACCGCTTCACCATCGAACAACTCGCCGGCGATCTGCTCCCCGACCCCTCGCTGGCGCAGCGGGTGGCCTCGGGCTTCTGCCGCTGCGGGATGTCGACCAACGAAGGGGGTACGATCGCCGAGGAGAACCTCGTCGGCTACACCCGCGACCGGACCGAGACCGTTGGCCAGGTCTTTCTGGGGATGACCGTCGGCTGCGCGGTCTGCCACGACCACAAGTTCGACCCGCTCCCCCAGCGCGAGTTCTACTCGCTCTCCGCGTTCTTCAACAACGTCACCCAGCCGGCGTACGACGGCAACGTCAAGGACTCGTCGCCCATCGAGCCCGTTCCCCGTCCCGAGGACGCCAGGCGCTGGGGCGAACTGCCCGGCCTGATCACGGCCGCGAATGAGGCCCTCAACACCCGCGCGAAGGCCGCCCGCGGCGAGTTCGACGGCTGGCTCGCCCCCCAAACGGCCGAGACGATCGCCGCCATGCTGCCGACGAAGGACCAGACGCTCGTCGTCGGCCTTCCCGATCGCGGCGAGGGTATGCCCCGCGTGGCCTTTGAGTCGGCCGAGGCGGGGGACTTCGAGAAGGATCGCGGCTTCTCCTACGGGGCCTGGATCAAGCTGCCGGCGAAGGGCTCGACGGGTTCGGTCGTCGCTCGGATGGACGACCCCAAAACTCATCGCGGCTGGGACCTCTGGATCGACGGCCGGAAGGTCGGCACCCACATCATCAACACCTGGCCTAACGACGCCCTCCGCGTGATGACCGCCGACGACGTCCCGGCCGACGTCTGGACCCACGTCCTGGTGACGTACGACGGTTCCGGCAAGGGCGCCGGCGTGAAGATCTACGTCGACGGCCAGGAGAAGCCGGCGCGGATCACCAGCGACAAGCTCAAGGGGACCATCCGGACGAGCGTGCCGCTGAAGGTCGGCCGACGGAACGTCGGCGGCGTGCTGGCGGGCGTGGGGATCGCCGAGGTCCGCGTCCACGCCCGGGCCCTTTCCGCCGACGAGGCCGCCGACCTCGCGGGGCTGGGCCGCGCCTGGGCCTTGCTCGCCAAGCCCGCCGACCGTCGCACCGCCGCCGAAACCGACGCCGTCTTCGCCTGGTGGCTGGCGAACCGCGATCCCTCCTCGCGCGACCTCCGGGCCGGCCTCGCCGCGCTGGATAAGGAACGCGAAGCCATCAAGGAACGCGGAACGGTCGCCTACGTGATGAAGGAAAAATCGGAGGCCGCCGGGGCCTTCCTCCTCTATCGAGGCCAGTACGACCAGCGTCGGGATCCGCTCAAGCCGACCACCCCCGCCGCCCTGCCGCCGATGTCCGAGGAACTCCCGCGCAATCGGCTGGGCTTCGCCGAGTGGCTCTTGCGGCCGGAGCATCCGCTCACGACCCGCGTGACGGTCAACCGCTTCTGGCAGGAGGTCTTCGGTCAGGGGATCGTTCGGACGGCCGGCGACCTGGGCGTCAGCGGCGAACTCCCCATCAACCCCGAGTTGCTCGACTGGCTGGCCGTCGAGTTCCGCGAGTCGGGATGGGACATGAAGCGGTTCTTCAAGCTGCTGGTCACGTCGTCGACCTATCGTCAGTCGGCCGCGGCGACGCCCGAGAAGCTGGAGAAGGACCCGGGGAACCGGCTCCTGTCGCGCGGGCCGAGGTTCCGCATGGACGCCGAGATGATCCGCGACTACGCCCTGGCCGCCTCCGGCCTGCTGGTCGAAAAGGTCGGCGGCCCAAGCGTCCGGCCCTACCAGCCCGAGGGGGTCTGGGAGGCCGTCGCCATGCCGGAGAGCAACACCCGGAACTACAAGCCCGACAAGGGCGAAGGCCTTTACCGCCGCAGCATGTACACTTTCTGGAAACGCGCCGCGCCCCCCGCGTCGCTGGAGGTCTTCAACGCCCCCAGCCGCGAGACCTGCACCGTACGTCGCGAGCGGACCGACACGCCCCTGCAGGCGCTCGTCACCCTCAACGACCCCCAGTTCGTCGAGGCCGCCCGGACCCTCGCCCAGCGCGTGCTGACGACCGCCCCTTCCTTCGAGGCCCGCGCCGACATGCTGGCGCGTCGGACCCTCTCCCGGCCGTTCCGCCCTGAGGAAACCTCCGTCGTCCGCGAGTCGCTCGACCGCCTGTTCGCCTACTACCGCGACCACCCCGAGGACGCCGAGAAACTCCTGGCCGTCGGCGATTCCCCCCGCGACCCCAACCTCCCCCCCGCCGAAGCCGCCGCCTGGACGATGCTTGCGAACGAGGTGCTGAATCTGGACGAGGTTCTGAACAAGTAGGGGCACCCCTTGTGGGTGCCCTGATCGCCGTGGACATCCGATGGCGGTTGGGCGCCCACGAGGGGCACCCCTACAACCGCCATTCTCCTTAAGTCACCGCGCCGCATTCAGGCCCTTGAACAGGTCCAGGATCACGGCGGTGATCTTGGGGGCGGCTTCGGGCTCGACGCGGTTGACGCCCAGCCAGGTTTCATACCCGCCGATCTCGAAGTGCCGCGGGGTGGGAAGATAGCCGTAGGTGCCGTTGGCGAGTTCCATGGTGAACGTCGGCTTGAACGGGCTCTTCGCCTTGATTTCCAGGCCCATCTCGGCGAAGACCTCGAAGGGAATCGCCGCGATCCCCAGGTCGCCGACGCGGAAGGCCTGAAGGAGGATCGTCACCTCGGCGGGGGCGTCGAGGTGTTCGATGGTCCGCGGGGCGAAGTTCCGCTCCAGGTTGTGGTGCCTCGGAGCGTCGGTCGGCTTGGCGAGCACGGCCTTGGCGAATTCCAGTTCCTCGGGAGTCGGCTTGCGAACTTTCAAGACCAGTTCCCGGCTCGCCGCGGCGAGTTTAGCGCCCTCACGGAACTCGACCTTCGCGTACGTCTCGGCCACGCGCTTGGCCAGGTCGTCGGCGACGAGGGCCATCTTGGCGTAGGGAGCCATCGGCGCGGCGGGTGGATTCTGCACGTCGATGTTGTTGACGTCGCCGCTCGTGCCGTTGGAGAGAATCCCGACGAACGGCGGGTTGTGCAGCGGGTCGATCCCCAGGCGTTCGCCCAACTTGCGGGCGAAGACGGCGAAGTAATCAGCCGAGAGGTGCCCATTCGGCACCCCGCCGACGTAATGCAGCGAGTAATTCGCCAGCACGGCGATCGGCCGGCCGTCCGGCGTCTTCACGGCGAGGAAGGCGACCTGGGGGTCGGTGGGGCCGGCATATTCCAGGCGGTCAGGGTTGCGCCCGGGGTTCATCTGAGCCCGGTCGACGCCCCCCAGCGGGTTCTTGACCGTCTTCCCCGGCTTGAGCAGCCAACGGCGGTTGAAAACGTGCTCGGGGGCGTCAACCGTTCCCCAGCCGACGTGCGCCGGGGCGAGGTTCCCCGCAGCCAGCCGAACGGCGTCGGCGATCCGGCGGGCCAGGAACGTCTGGTAGTCGCTCATCCCGCCGCCGCCCTCGTCGGGCGTGAGCCGATTCCTGGATCGGCCGCTGGTCGCCGAGTGCGTGTGCGTGGCCGAGCCCAGCAGGTTCCCCTCGGGGATCCCCGTCTTCTCGGCGACGATCTTGCGGGCGGCGTCGAAAACGTCCCGCGAGACGCCGACGCTGTCGACGACCGCAAACGCCAGCCGGGTCGTGCCGTCGTCGAGCACCAGGGCCCGGACCTGGATCGGGTCGTGAAGATGGGTCGCCGGCGGGGTCTCAAAGTTGCCCACGATCGGCTCGTCCAGATACGGCGTGGCGTCGACGACGGCCGCCCCGGCGCGAATCGGGGGATCGGCGGCGAAGGCCTCGGAAGCGGCGACGAACGCCCAGGCAAACGCCGCAAGTGCCGACGGAAACCAGAGGTTGCGGGAGATTCGCATGGTTCGGCGGGTCCGGTGGGGGTGGTGGTTGGCGCGGGTTTCGCTACAAATATCCCGACCGTCGGACCCGAACAAGTCCCCAGAGGACCTTGGCGGCGTGAAGAGCCGTCGAGGAATCCAAGTGCTTGCTGAGAAGGCCTAGACGTCCTAGGATGTTGCGATAAGGGGTTGGAGCGCCCCTCATCGTCGGCGGGCCTGCCCCCCACGTCTCGACGATGGCAGTCGTCGCCGTGCGGCCTACTCGCCATAGAACCATGAGGTTGACGTGATCGGTCAGACACCGGATCGCCTGAAGACGCGGAAGCCCGGGCCGTTCGACCTGGGCGTGTCGGCTCGCTGGCTGGAAGCCCACGTGCGGCCCGTGATTCGTCGGGGGCCGCTGTCGCCCCGCGAAACGGCCCTGGCCGACCGGCTCAAGCAGCTCAAGCGCGAGGCGGGCTCCCACTCCCCCAGCGCTCCGACCATCCTCAAGATGATCCCCGAGCTCCGGATGCGGGTGGACGCCTGCTTCCTCTCGAACCCCTACGCCACCGAGCTGTTCCTCGACAACCTTTACCGGGAAGTCATTCGGCCGGGCAAACTGCGCAAGCTGCTGGAGTTTTACCCGTCCCAGAATCGGGTAATCGCGGGCAAGCTGGCGAGCGTCCTGAAGCTCTCCGCCGACCGCCTGTTCATCGGCAACGGGGCCATCGAGATCATCCAGGCGATCCTTCACCGCTTCACGGGCGGCAAGGTCCTGGTGAATCTGCCGACCTTCTCCGCCTACCACGAGTTCGCCCGGCCCGACACGGAGGTCGTCTACAACACGCTCCGCAAAGAGGACGACTTCCGGTTCGACGTCGGCGAGTACCTGGAGACGGTCCGTCGCGAGAAGCCCGATACGGTCGTCATCATCAATCCCAACAACCCCGACGGCGGCTACATCCCCCACGCGAAGCTCGTGGCGATGCTGGAGGAGATGCGGGACGTCCCCAACATCCTCGTCGACGAGAGCTTCATCCACTTCGCCTGCGAGGGGGACGGCTTCGGCTACCGCACCCTGACCCGCGACCTGGACCGCTTCCCGAACCTGATGGTCGTGAAGAGCATGTCCAAGGACTTCGGCGTCGCCGGCATCCGCGCCGGGTACGCCGTGATGGCCCCGGAACGGGTCAAGACGCTCCTGGACAACGGCTATCTGTGGAACTCCTCGGGCCTGGCCGAGTACTTCTTCGACCTGTACTCCCGCCCCGAGTTCCAGGTGGAGTACGAGCGGAAGCGGATCCACTACATCCGCCACTCGCGGCGGTTCTTCAAGGCGCTGACCACCCTGCCGGGCGTCCACGTCTACCCGACGCACGCCAACTTCGCCCTGGTCGAGTTGCGTCGCGACGACATGACGGCCGAAGACCTGGTCTGCCGCCTGCTCGTCCGTCGCGGCATCTACGCCCGCGCCTGCGACGACAAGAAGGGCCTGGAGCCCGGCCGGTTCATCCGCATCGCCTCCCGCACCCGGTCCGAAAACCGCTACGTCCTGCGAGGCCTCAAGGAAGCGCTTCGCTGAGGTGGCCCTCCGAGAAGACCCCTCCTAATTCAGGTCCCCTCTCCCGCTGGGAGAGGGTGGCCCGC